>JACRBX010000272.1 GCA_016219225.1 Deltaproteobacteria bacterium | reverse complement strand
AAGTCCGCCCAGCCCATAGCCGTGGCGTTGGCCAGTGGAGATATCGATGTCGGGGCCACCGGTCTGACGGCCGGATTGTATAATTCCGTGGCCCAGGGGATGAAAATCGTGGTCGTGGCCGATAAAGGGCGGGAATGGCCGGGATATAAACTAACCGCTATCATCGTGGACACCGAACAGGCCAAGGCCGGGCTGAAGGACCTGAAGGATTTAAAAGGCAAACGGGTAGGGATCACCCAAATCGGTTCAACCTTTCATTATATCCTGGGAAACCTTCTCGAAAAAAAAGGGATGTCTCTCAATGATGTCAAAGTGGTCCCATTAGGCAGTGTGGCCAGTATGCGCGATACCGTCGTCTCTCACCAGATCGAATCCGCCTTCCTGGTTCAGCCCCATGTGGCCCCCCTGGAAAAGAATCAGACCGCCAAGGTCCTTCTTTGGGTGGGCGATCATCTGCCCTACCAGATCGCCGCCATCTTTTATGGAGAGAACTTTGTTAAAAATCGGTCTCAGGCCGTTTCTTTCATGAAAGGCTACATCCGCAGTTGTCGCTATTTTTATGATCAGGCTTTGGTCAAAAAGGAAGGTCCCGGATATCAGGAAATCCTGACCCTTATCTCCAAGTATACGGAGCAAAAACCCGAGGCGGTGGCCCTGGCCCTGCCCTACAACGACCGCAACGGGGAATTGTATGCCGAGGACATCCAAAAACAATTGGACTGGTATTTTCGACACACTCTGGTTTCTAAAAAGATGGCCGCTTCCGAATTGGTCGATCTTTCTTTCTGGAAAGAGGCCATGAAGGCTTTGGGGAAATAGGCCGAAACCCCGAAAATGAAAGTATCAATCCAAGACCTTTCCAAAAAATACACGGATCGACGGGGTGAGACCACTGAAGCCCTCGACCATATCAATCTCACGGTGGAAGAGAATGAGTTTCTGGTGGTGGTCGGTCCCAGCGGCTGCGGGAAATCCACCTTGTTGAACATCATTGCCGGACTCCTGGGTTCGACCTCCGGCCAGGTGGTCTTTGAAGGGGCCGGCGACAATACCCAACCTCAAACAGCCGTGGTCTTTCAGGAGTTTGCCCTTTTCCCCTGGAGAACGGTATTCAAAAATATCGTCTATGGCCTGGAAGAGCGGGGAGTAAACCAGACCGAACAATCGGCCATTGCCGAAAAATATATTCAGATGGTCGGGCTTAAGGGATGTGAACACCAATATCCCCACCAACTTTCCGGTGGTATGAAACAACGGGTCTCCATCGCCCGGGCCTTGGCCAATGATCCCCTGCTGCTGCTCATGGACGAGCCCTTCTCGGCCCTGGATGCCCAGACCCGGACCCTGATGCAATACGAACTGGCCCGCATCTGGGAAGAAACCCGGAAGAGTTTTCTCTATATCACCCATAATATCCAGGAAGCGGTTTTTTTAGGGGATCGGGTGGTGGTCCTTTCCCGGAGGCCGGGACGGATCCTGGATATTGTCCCCATTGACCTGCCCAGGCCCCGTGGGGAACATCTGACCTTAGAGAAACCTTATCTGGAATTGGTGGAACGGATTTGGGGCTATATCAAGGGCCAGGCCAAAGAGGCTATGGAGGGAAAAGGTTGAGTGTTTTATCAAACAAACTTGACCAGGGTCCACCGAACCCGGATCAAGTGGAAAAGGCCATAGTCCAGGACAAGACCTATTTTCTGCAGAGCAAGGAACATCCCTGGCTGAGTCTGATCTCTTTTTGCCTCATCCTGCTGGTTTGGGAATTTGTCAGTTGGAGGCAATGGGTCCCGCCTTTGTTCCTCCCGGCCCCCAGCGCCATCCTGGCCGAAGGATGGGCCATGATCAAGACCGGTTTGATTTTTAAACATATCCTGGCCAGTCTCGGTCGTATCCTTTGGGGGTTCCTCATCGCCTGTTCGCTCGGTATCGGTGTGGGGATCCTGATCGGGTTTTTCAGCATCCCCGAGGCCATAGGCAACCCGATCATTGCCGCCACCTTCCCTATTCCCAAGATCGCCATACTGCCCTTGCTCATCCTCTGGTTAGGGATCGGCGAGGCATCTAAGGTGGCCGTGATTGTTTTAGGGGTCTTTTTCCCGGTGGTGATCAACATCTATACCGGGGTCAAAAATGTTGATCCGCTCCTGATCAAGGCCGCCTTGAGCCTGGGTTCCAACCGGACCCGAATCATAAGAAAGGTGATCTTTCCCAGCATCCTGCCTATGATTTTTGCCGGAATGAAACTGGGCATGGGGATCGCCTTATTATTGGTGGTGGCCGCTGAGATGGTGGCCGCCGATGCCGGTATCGGTTTCATGATCTTAAATGCCGCCGACCTGATGGAGACCAAGAAACTGATGGTCGGCCTGGTTATCCTGTCTTTGCTGGGGATTTTTTTTAACTGGCTGTTTCAACGGCTGGAGCGGATGGTTATTCCCTGGAAGAAATAAGGGCCTGCAATTCCTGTTGCCTTCGTTCGATTTCCTCTTCCAATTCTTCAATAATCAAGAGCTGGTGCGGCCGGATGGAATGGGCCGGCAGGGCCGCTTCCCGGTCGGCCTTTTCTTCTTCCAGTCTCCGGATTTCTTCCTGAAGTTGTTCAATCCTTGAATCCATAAGGTTCCTTACATAAAATGCATTGGGTGTTTCATAATATTTAAGATTAGCCGATCGGGGATTTCTTTTCAACCGGAAAGGCGGAAAGCGTTGAAGATGAAGGCATAACGATTATCGGCCATAGCTGACTACTTTTTGAGGGCGAACAATCCTGGGATGTTTTTGATAGACCGAAGGCGGGATAAAAAGATTGCTGCCGTTACGATCCCGGGCCGAACGGTATAACACCGGCCTTCTTTGCCTTCCGGCCTTTCTCCCAATTTCTTTGCCAAGTTTCGGTCCGATGACGCCTTTATGTATTTTCCCTCTCAGGTCCCGGTCCCCGGAGAATTTTTTAAGTTTTGCGGTCGACCAATGTTTGGTGCTTAGGGCGTTTTTAGTAAGCATTTTTGAGCCCCTCGTAACCACTATGGCATTGGCCCCGGGTTTTTCTTTTAAGGCGGTTGTTGGAGATTTGGAAAAATAATACCCTTTTCCAAAACGAGCCTTGGGGTTCATTTTTTTACTGAAACCCCTTACCATAATTTTTCGGGCGGCAGCCTTTTTAGTGGCATGGAACAGCCATCCGGCCTCACTTTGGGTAGGGATCATCTGGAGGCCAAAGACAATAACCAGGCAGAGGATCAATTGTCCCATCCCGATTACCTCCTTCTCCCGCCCAAAAGATATCCAATAAATCGAAATGGCAAGATAAAGACGGCATACATCAACTGGCCCACAAAATGACTGGTTGCCTCTCTGCCGAATAAGACACTTAATACTCCCCGGAAAAGACACCAGACAAGTCCAATTAAGATGAGAATGATGATCCACCAGGGTAAGGCCCCAAACAAGGGAACAATAAACGGGGTTAACAGAAGCAGAAGAAGGAGCCCCCCGACAAATCTCAAAGCGGTCCTTTTGGAAATAATCCCCAGGATTAGAGCCAATCCGGCAAACACCATCAGGAGCGGGAAAAAACTTTCGGGCAGGAAAGCAAAAAGTAAAGATCCCATTAGGACTCCGCCTCTTTTAAGCCACCAGGTTTAAACCAAGCTGATCCGCTAATCTCCTCACGGCATCAACCTCTTCGAAAGTCACTCGGCGGTTCAATTCCCCGTCTTTGCAACTTATCATCCAATCCGGGCAATACTGGCCGCGTATTGAAACAAATAAATTCTCCTGATCCAGAGAAGCCAGGAAATTAAGGACTGGCTGGTGACAACATTTAAAATGTCCGGGCAAGACCAGTATGCGGACATAAACCGGCACCTTTTGCTCAACCATGGCCGAGATGGCCCGTTGGGCTGTCTGCGGATAGTGGGGTGCCAGAGAGAATCTTCGACCACAATCCTCCTGCCCATACTTGAAATCCGGCACATACACATCGACAATCCCTTCTAAGAGCTGGAGGGTTGAAGAAGAGGCATAGCCGTGGCAGTTCCAGACAATCGGCAGATTCCAATCATCGGGGGCTTTTTTAAGGAATTTTAAGACGGCATAAAGCGATTCATCAGGATTTCCTCCAATAAAGGACAGGGATCGAGCGCCCGGGATATCCAGCTTGGACCATAAGGTCCGGTCAAGTGGCTGACCTTTGATTTTCACCGGGTCCTGAAGCCCACCCCTCTGACAGAAGCGGCAACGCAGCCCGCATCCGGCCAGATAAAGCATAAAATTAATATATATTAAGTCGGGGGAATGTTAAAAAGGTGACGAAGAAATGAAGGGCGAGTAAAAAAGTTAGGAGTTAAGTTCTAAGGTAGCCAAGAAACGTAACCTTTCCTTCCACCAGCCAGGTGACTCTGCGATTAAGGGCAATATGCAACTCACCAAGACTTGTCAGTTCATTCCCAACCTGGGCCTTAAGAACCTTTAAGAAACTGTTCTGCATCGACACCTTCCCTGCTGATGGCATCCAATATCTCTTGACGAGGAATAAATTCCTCACCGGTTAGAAACACAGCGTCAAAACCATCGTCTCCGAAGATTTCCGATAAAAGGGAGATAATCTGCAATTGTTCCCTGAAAGAAAACTGCTTTCCTGATAAGGCAAGATCAATGTCCGAAATCCATTGGAAGCGGTCTTCGTTAAGAATAGAACCATAAACGGTGATTTTCTCAACACCCCGTTCCTTCAAAGAAGGGATAACCTTACTAAGCTGGCCCAGCAACTGCTCCCGACGTCTTTTTGCTTCCCTGATTGGTGCTAGTTCCATTTATAATATCTTTCAAGGAGCAAGTTTCAAACTTGCTCCAACCATGGAGGATATCTTCGTTGTCCTTGGCTATTTATTAGAGGCATAAACATTGTGTAAGCGCTCGGCCGCCTTATCCGGAATATCCACGGGCTCAAAAAGTGCAACGGGGTATAAATAATCCTCACCGGAATCATCAATGATACGCAACATTCCATGGGCATCAGCTATTTAACGGTGGCAATCCTTTGATAGACAATCTCTGACGGGCATCATTTTATTAATTCATAGTCAAACCTATTCAATCTCTTTAATCCCCTTGTCGGTTATACTATATTTTTGTTTAGGGCTTCTTGGTTTATCCGGGATAGTCATGACCAGGAGATTATCTTTAAGATACGGATTAACGAAATTTTTTAAAAAATTTTCCCGATGCTTAAGTCCCAGAAAGGCCATCATTTCTTTTATCGATCGTTCCGACAGGCAAAAACGGAGCAGTTTTAACTTGTCCGGTACTTGTCCGGTACTTGTTCGGTACTTGTTGATCAGCCTTTTTCTTTTGTTTAAATTGGACTTGAAAAGCATGTCCGGTCTCCTGCAAAACAAGCTCAATATCCGGATAGTTCGCTACTCCATCTTGCATCTTTTTTATTCCTGTTCCCCAGGACTCGATCAATTTCAAATCCTTGAATATAGGAGCCAGGATACGATTTCGTATTTCCGACCGGCCAGTGCCCAATTCTTCTACCGGGAGGGTATCCGGCAAAGGGCCCGGGCTGGTTATCTCTAACATATCATCAAAAATGGCCAATTTTATATCACTACCCAGGATAGAATAATCTCTGTGAATAATGGCATTGATCAAGGCTTCCCGTATGGCTTCCAGGGGATATTCCCAACGATCCTCCCGATAGATTTCTCCGATTTGGGAAGAAAGAGCGATATTTTTCTTTATAAAGGCCAGGGCCGGTTTTATCAATTTGACCTCCCCGTTTTGATCAACTCCCTCTTATTAAGGGCCTTGTCTAAAAGTAAATCCACTATTATTTCTCCGGCTGTAATAGTTCTAAGCACCTCCCCGGGGATCTTTATTTTGACCTCCTTTAAAATATTATATCACCAGTTAAAAAATAATTGCAAAAAAATCTATATCCTTATTGACATGCCCGACTCCTCGAGCTATTTTAGAGGCATAGCGCGCGCGGTAGTTTCCCCAAATCCCTCCTTCCCCCTTCCATGAACCCGGAGGTGTTGATGAAGTCCCTTAAATTTTTTGAACTTCCTTGAGGATGCTCAATAATGAAAGCCATGGTCTTACATCGTCTCTGCAATCTGGAGACCAATAGAACCCCTCTGGAACTGGTGGATCTCCCCACGCCCGAACCCAAGGCAAATGAAATCCGGGTCAAGGTTTCCGTCTGCGGCGTCTGTCATACGGAACTGGATGAGATTGAAGGCCGGACCCCGCCGCCGGGATTTCCGGTCGTCCTGGGCCATCAGGTGGTGGGCCGGGTGGAAAAGTTGGGGGCCGGGGCAAAAAGATTCGCCGTCGGGGACCGGGTAGGCCTGGCCTGGATTTTTTCAGCTTGCGGAAACTGTGCCTTTTGTTTGCGAGGGGATGAAAATTTATGTGATCGATTTCAGGCCACCGGCCGGGATGCCCCGGGCGGTTATGCCGAATACACCGTTGTTCCCGAACCATTTGCCTATAAAATTCCGGAGGTGTTTTCCGATGCCGAAGCGGCTCCCCTGTTATGTGCCGGAGCCATCGGCTATCGGTCGTTACGATTGACCGGGCTTAAGGACGGACAAAATTTGGGACTCGTGGGTTTCGGGGCTTCGGCCCACTTAGTGCTTAAGATGGCCCGCTACCAATATCCGGCCAGCCGGATCTTTGTTTTTGCCCGGAGCGATCAGGAGAAAAAATTTGCCCTGGAATTGGGAGCGGTTTGGGCCGGCGGGATCGAAGAGGCCTCCCCGGAAAAACTGCACGCGGCCATAGATACCACTCCGGCCTGGAAACCGGTGGTCGAGATCTTGAAAAATTTAGAAAGGAAAGAAAGATCCGGGGAGCCAAGGTCCTGAGGGTGGGAAAAAAGAATTTCTCTACGTCCTTTGCGGCTTTGCGGTGAACAAGACCCCTCTTTTCAAACACCTAAGGTGTTATCTCCTTTCCAAAATCCGCCTGGAAGCCATTCTGACCGCTGCCGGCAGCATCAGCCATTCATAAGGCAAAACAACTGCCTGGAGATCTTTCGCCACCTTTTGAGGGTCTTTTATCCCCTCGCAAAAACCTTTTACGATGGGATAAGGTATCAAAACCGCTTGTCGTAACAGCATATCCCCGCCGTCATAATCCTTATTGGCTTCATGGACCGTCGGATAGGTATAAAAAGGATCAGATATTTTTTTCTTGCCCCGGTCAATTTGGTCTTTGATTTCCTCTAAGACATGTTGATGCACGGCCAGACCATACATCTTGTCCCCGCCATGTTTGGCCGGATCGGCCGGATGGATATTATAAATATCCATTCCCTCGATGGGGTAGACCTTATGGATACAGCCAACCAGAAAAATTAAATCGGCAAAGACCATTCGCAACATTTTGTTGAGTTCATCATTGAAATGGTCCAAGCTACCACTTTCCTTATAATCGACCACATAACCGCGTAAACCATGGCTCTCGGCTTTTTCCAGGCAGCCGGCCCCTTTTTTGGTGCTGATCAGCACGGGCGGATTTATCTCCGGGATACATCCTGCTTCCCAGGCTTCCATAATGGAGTTGGCATCCGTGCCGGAGCCGGAAGCGATTAAGACCAGATTGATTTTCCCGGTGCCTTGGGTGCTTTCCGGCACATAATATTTCTTCATTGCCTTTTCCATGCTTTCCTCTTTTTGGGTATCAGTTTAGCTTTTTGAAAAACTATTTTCACCGCAAAGCCGCAAAGAACGCAAAGGGGGAAGAATTTTTTTCCTTTCTGTTGAGAGGACAGAAAGGAAAAAGCTTTCACAACCCTCCAGGAATAGGCCCCCTCCGGGCCGGAATTCCTTCGGCCGGCTTCCAAACGGAAGCCTTTGTTTAAGGTCGACGAAGTCGACCGCATAATTATTTGGTCGGAGGCCAGGGATGTTTTGTTCAATCCCGCCTCTCACGGGATTGAACAAAGATGTTTCTCTCTGCGTTCTTCGCGTCTTTGCGGTGAATAAGAGCTCTTTTTAAATTTATTTCACAGAAAAGATTAACCGCTTCTTCAGGCGGCTACCACCATTACCTTAAATTCCATCCCTGATCGAAAGCCCACTTTTTCTGCAGCGCTGCCTAAATTGGCGGCGATTTCCAAATAACCGCTGCTTCCGATCAAGGCCATTAACTGGCCGGGGCGGCCCTGGGAATAGGTTTGAGAAAGTCCGGTTATGGTCTGTGATCCTATCTCAATACGTAAGGAAAAGCCGGACAAAAAAGGGAGCAGCTTTTTTTGATTGATATTAGTGATCAAATTCCCGAAATGATCCACCCAAAGAACCAGGCCGATAAGGGCATTATTTTGGATTTCGGGTTCGGGAACAGAAAGTAAAACCGGATCAGAAATGATCGGCCCCATCTCCCCCAGGGGGACACCTAAACTCAGGTGTGCGGCTACAGGGGCCAATAGGTCCCGTCCGTGAAAGGTGGAAGAAACCTCCTTCAGGAAAAAGGCCGAATTAGTTAAATGGATGGGGTTGACCTCCGGAAAATCCTTTACTATCAGAGTAAACAACCCGTTATCCGGCCCGACCCAGATAGAATCATCGGTCTGAATGCCGATCAGCCGCCGTTCTCCCCCTACGCCGGGATCGACTACCGCCAGATGAATCGTCCCTTTTGGGAAATAGGAATATGTGGACTGTAAAACAAAGGCCGCCCCCAAAAGATCATGGTGGGATAAAGCGTGGGTGAGATCGACTAAAGGGACCCTGGGATTAATCCCTAAAATCACCCCTTTCATGATCCCCACATAAGGGTCCTGCAGACCAAAATCGGTGCTTAAAGTGATAATTGCCACACCAGAGTCCAGGTATACTCCGAGTTCTCTTATTTTTTAAGGCCTCGTCACACCAAGGGCCTGGAGAATCTCCCGCATGTGATTGATATGATCGTCCATGTGATACTCGGCCAGGGCACTTACAAACATAGACAGGGTCGGATATTCACCCATGGGCAAATCCTTAAACAAGGGGATATGGGCCTTGCGGGCAAGCTGCTCATCGGATAACTGAGCGACCAGTTCCGCCATCCGGCCGTATTCCCCTTTAAATTCGGCCAGGAGTTCCGCCAGGCTCTTGCGGGAGCGCTGCTCCGTAAAATAGGGATTGGCCGCCTCGATGTCGATTCGAGGGGTATCCTGCTGCAAGATGGCCTGAATGGCCGGCACCAGGCCGATGCCCTCAGGACCGCTAAGATGGCAAAGGATCATTTTAGGAGACCACCGGTCAGCCGGACCGCGGGAGGCCGTGGCTTCATCCAGGCCTTCACAAAGCCGGCCCATTTCTTCCACCTTCTGCCGAATCGTTTGCGCCAATCGGGCGCCTTCCGAAGATGCCATGTCTCTTCCTCCTTTTGAAAAAGTTTAAGTTGACAGGATTAATCAGAAACAAAAATTCCCTTCAGGTCAACAACCAAATCATCAAATATTCCCACCTTCACTTTATCCGCTCCCGAATAAACTTCCGCCCGGCCGTATTTCCCGTTTTCGGAAAGTCTGTATACCATGACGATTTTATCGATCGGATGGATGATCCAGTATTCGGGCACTTTATTCTTTTCATAAAGGTTCAACTTGGTGATATAATCCTTAGATGCCGTAGAGGGCGAAAGGATTTCCATAATCAGATCGGGGCTGCCTTTACATCCCTTTTCATCCAATTTCGAGGGATCACAGATAACCACGATATCCGGCTGCACGACGGTCCGGATCTCCCCCTCTTCTTCATCCCCCTCTGGGAAGCGGACATCAAAAGGGGCGTGGTAGATTTCGCATTTTTTTTCTTCCAGATATTGGGAAATCTTCTTGACCAAGGCTACAGAAATCTTTTGATGGCTCCTGGAAGGAGCCGGTGTCATATTATAAGCAACTCCCTCAATCAACTCCCAGCGTTCCCCATCCAGCCATTCCAGATAATCCTTGTAAGTATATAAGTTGTTCTCTTTTTTACTTGGATAACCCATAATGGTTCTTCCTTTTTAAAATAAGATTGTTTAATTATAGCAGAACGGTTTAATTATACAAAAAAATAGTGAAGAAAAAATTGACTGGCACCCGGCTGCCGGCTTGATAACGGCTGATGATAGGGGATAAAGGGTTAGACAGACCCGAGTTTATGGCGAAAGGGTCCCAAATTTTGCTCCCGGAATACAGGTTGTAAGGGGGTATTTTTTTTGCTATGGTTATTAGCTAATCATCTAAAGATAAAACAGTCCAAAGGAGATCTTATGGAACCCATTAAAAAAATTTTGGTTGCCGTCGATTTTTCTGAATATTCCAAACCAACCTTAAGTTATGCCGGCCATCTGGCTCATACCCTCCATGCTGACCTGGTCATAGTCAATGTGATCAATCAGCGGGATGTGGAGGCCATCCGAAAGGTCGAAGCCGAAGGGGTGGGGGCCTCAGTAGAAAAATATATTGCCCTTCAAAAGGCGGATCGTGAAGCGTCGACCGATCAACTTCTTTTAGAAACCGGCTGCCAGGACCTCAATATCATAAGGGTGTTTCGTATCGGGGTTCCCTGGGTGGAGTTGTTGGAGGCGATAAAAAAAGAACAGGCGGATCTGGTGATTATGGGCACCAAAGGGAGAACCAATATCAGCAATACCCTTTTAGGTTCAACCGCAGAAAAAGTTTTCAGGCGCTGCCCGATTCCGGTGTTGTCCGTCCGATCGAAAGAACATGAGGCTATTCTTGTCCGAAGAAATTGAAGCCCTGGATGATGCTACAGCATTCCGGCCAGATCTCGAATCAGCTTTTCGCTGTCCTTCCAGCCCAGGCAGGGGTCGGTAATGGATTTCCCGTAGACCGTACCGGTCGGCGGCTGGGCGCCTTCTTCGATAAAACTCTCGATCATCAGTCCCCGGACCATTTCCTTGAGCAGGGCCGAGTGCCGGCGGCTATGCAGCACCTCCTTGGCGATACGGGGTTGTTCGGCAAATTTCTTATTGGAATTGGCGTGGTTGGTATCCACAATGATCGTCGGATTGGCCAGCCCCCGCTTCTGGTAAGTCTTGGCAAAAAGGCTCAGGTCTTCAAAGTGGTAATTGGGGACTGCCAGCTTATAGTGATCAACGGCCCCCCGGAGAACGGCGTGCGTCAGGGGATTGCCGGTAGTCTTTACTTCCCACCGGTTATAACTGAAAGTATGAGGCGCTTGTGAGGCCTGAATGGAATTAAGAGTCACCTCCAGGTCGCCGGAGGTCGGATTCTTCATACCCACCGGGACTTCCAGGCCGCTGCAGGTCAGACGATGGGCCTGATTCTCTACGGACCGGGCGCCCACGGCTACATAGCTTAACAGATCCTCGATGTAGGCATAGTTCCCGGGATAGAGCATCTCGTCGGCTGCCGGAAGGTCCGATTCCCGAAGGGCACGGATATGCATCCTCCGGATAGCCTGAATGCCCTCGACCAGGTTCGGCTCTTCCTTCGGATCGGGCTGGTGGACCATCCCTTTGTATCCCAGGCCGGTCGTGCGGGGTTTATTGGTGTAGATTCTGGGAATAATGATGATCTTTTCCTTTACTTCGTCCTGCACCCCGGCCAGCCGGGCGATGTAATCGCAGACCGCCTCTTCATCATGGGCCGAACAGGGACCGATGATGAGCAGGAATCGGTTGCTCTCCCGGGTAAAAACGGCTTTGATCTCCTGGTCGCGTTTTTTCTTGATCCGTGCCAGGTCCTGTGACAACGGCAGGTCCGCCAGGATCTCCCGGGGGTTGGATATCTCTCGAAGATATTTGAAGCTCATAGTTTCTCATGCTCCGCATTTGAAAATTTATCTCTAACTTTTCGAAAACGCCAGATCATCCGCCTCTGGCCGGACGATTCTGGATCATTTGAAAAGCTTGGTATCCTCAATCCGTTTTTGTAAACTCCGGCTATCCTCCCGGTCTATCAATTCTTTCAGTTCCGACAGGCTGTTCATGTAATTCGTAATAACTTTTGGGGTATGCGGGTTCTGGGTAATAATCTCCGCATAGAGCCTGGAATTCCGGCCGAAGATTTTTTTTAGAATTACCAGTTTTGTTTTCAAGATCGGGGTGGCATATTGTTTCAGTTCTTCCAGACCAAACCCGGACCCGGCCAAAGTCAGGCCCAGGGTAATGGAATTCAAATGATTCAGACCCTGGACCAGGGCCATGCAGGCGTCATGATGGTCCGGTTGGGTTTCAATCAGAATGGCCCCATTTTTTATAAAAATTTCTTTTACCCAAGGAAGCCACTTCCGGCAGCGCACCGGGCAGAGGACTATATTGTGCCCCTTCAGGGTCTTGATCCGGGGCCCGAAAAGGGGATGGAGCCCGATAACTTCCGAACAGGAAGAGGCCAACATGGCCTTGACCGGTTCTTCCTTAAGAGAGGTCACATCCATCAACAGAGATTCTTTAGGCATGTGCGGTCCAATGGCTCGAATCACTTGCCCGGTGACACCGATGGGCACGCTGACGATCACCACCGGACACTGTCGGGCCATGGTCGGCAGGTCTAAACCGGAAGTCCTTCCCGCGGTCTGGACCGGAAAGCCTTCTTTGGTAAAGAAGCGAGCCATCCATCGACCCAATCCCCTGGTCCCCCCGATGATTCCGATTTGGATCTTTTTCATTTCTTATCAGCTTTCAAGGCCTTTTGTCTTAAAAGATGATCGGCCACAACAATGCGCACCATGGCCTCACACACCGGAACGATACGGGGTATGACCGCCGTATCGTGCCGGCCTTTGATCGACAAAGTAACCGGATTTCCTGAAAGATCGATGGTCTGTTGTTCTTTCCGGATGGAAGGGACCGGCTTGCAGGCCACCCGGATCACCAGGTCGTCACCGTTGGTGATGCCAGCCAGAATCCCTCCGGCCTGATTGGTCAGGAAACCCTCCGGGGTGATCGGGTCATTGCACTCCGAGCCCGTCATTCTGGCGGCCTCAAATCCGGCACCGATTTCGACCCCTTTAATGGATCCGATGCCCATCAGGGCCTTGGCCAGATCGGCATCCATCTTATCGAAGACAGGCTCTCCCAGACCCGCAGGACATCCCTTGACGATGATCTCCACGATCCCTCCCAGAGAATCCCCTCTCCGTGCGGTCTCCAGCAGCTTCTTTTCCATTTTTATAACGGCCTGGGGGTCAGGACAGTAAAGGTTGTTTTTTGAAATGGCCTCTAAAGAGATCCGCTCGGCCTTGATGCCCCCTATTTCCAGTGTATAGGCCAGGACTTCTATGCCTTGAGGGGCCAGCACTTTTTTGGCAATCGCCCCGGCCGCCACCCGGGCCGCGGTTTCCCGGCCGGAGGCCCGGCCGCCTCCCCGGTGGTCCCTCACCCCATATTTCTTGAAATAGGTAAAATCACCATGGCCGGGGCGGAAGATATCTTTTATGGCATCATAGGCCGAGCTGTCTGCATCTTTGTTGCGGATGAGCAAGGATATGGGCGTTCCCGTAGTCCGACCCTCAAAGATTCCGGAAAGGATCTCCACCCGGTCTTCTTCTTTCCTGGAGGAGGCGCTTGAAATCCCGCCCGGCCTTCTCTTTTTCAGCTCCTCCTGGATGTATTGTTCGGTCAGAGGGATGGAAGGCGGGCAACCCTCCACGACCGCACCTAAAGCCGGGCCATGGGACTCCCCCCAGGTGGTAACCTTGAATAAAAGGCCGATGGAATTGCCGGACATAAGGACTCCTGTGTTATCTGGTCTGTTTGGTCTGTTTGGTCTATCTGGTCTGTTTGGTCTGTTTGATTCGAAAATATATTTTTGGCACGGATTACACGATTAAAGCAATGGGGTATCCTTCGATCCTGTTAAGTCTGGATTGAGGGATTGGTTTCGAATCCTTATTAAGTTAAGGATCTCCTCAGTAATGGTCTCAAGGCTCTTGCCTTTGGTGTCAACACAGAAATCGGACACCTGTTCATAGAGAGGAAATCGCTCGGTCAGGGTTGCCTGGATTTCGGTCTCAAGGTCCCCCTTGGAAAGGGGAGGCCGCAGGTCCTTATTGTGGGGGTCGGCCGACATCCTTTCCCCTATGGTCTGAGCATCAGCGGCCAGCCAGAGGATCAGGGCATTCCTACTAATGATTGCTCTGTTTTCAGGGTCCAGGACCGCTCCCCCTCCCAGGGCGATAACCGTCGAATCCAGAGAAGCGATTTCCCGGATGACCGCTTTTTCTTCCTGCCGAAAGGATTCCCAGCCCTTTTCCTCCACCCATTCTTTGATCGTTTTACCTATCCGGTCGATAATCAGGGCATCGGTGTCATAAAAAGGGACCCCCAATTTTTCAGCCAGTTTTTTCCCCACCGAAGTCTTTCCAGTACAGCGGTAGCCGATTAAAATAATATTCATTAGCATTGTCCGGGGCTAAGTCGACAACTTTTCCAATTCTTTCCAGAATCCCGGAAAGGATTTCCGGACGCAGTCCGGATCCTTGATTTTAATGCCCGGAACGGCCAAACCCAGAATAGCAAAGCTCATGGCTATCCGATGATCGTTATAGGTTTCAATTTCAGCCCCATGGGGTCTGCCCCCTTCGATTTTAAGACCGTCTGCTGTTTCTTCGGCCCGAATTCCGGTCCTGGTCAACTCCCTGGCCAGAGCCTCCAGCCGGTTACTCTCTTTTATTCTGAGGTGGGCGACATTTTTAATAATAGTCCGCCCTGGCCGGCAGGCGGCCAATACAGCCAGGGTCGGGACCATATCCGGCATATCCCCCAGGTCAAAAAGCCTTTCTCCTGCAACCGGTCTTCCTCCCGAAACCTCCACCCAATCTCTCCCCCGACGTATCGTACACCCGAGCACTTGCAGGATCTTCAAAAAGCCGATATCTCCCTGCAAGGTCTCCGAAAGAATAGGCCGGACCCTGACCTTGCCCTGACACAAGGCGGCGGCCAAAAAAAAATAAGAGGCACTGGAGACATCTCCCTCGATCCGGCAGGTAATCCCCTTATACGGTCGGTCATTCTTGATTAAAAAAAGAGTCGGTGATTTTTGGATTACCAGGGCCCCAAACTGTTTCATCAAGGCCGTGGTCATTTCCACATAAGGTCTGGAAGGGATCGGGCCTTGAAGCTCGAGGGAAAGATCCTCCCCGGCAAAAGGGGCCGAGATCAGAAGAGAGGAAATATACTGACTGCTTTCCATCTGGCTGATTTTTACCCGGCCTCCCTTAAGGCCCTGGGCCTTAATGATGATCGGTGGAAAACCCGGCTGGTCTTTACTCCGGATATCCACCCCCAAGGCCTTCAGGGCCGTAAGCAAGGGTTGAACCGGTCTTTCCTTAAGACGGGCGGTACCGGTGAGCAGAAACTCGCCTTCTCCAAGGCAGACCACGGTAGTCAGCAGGCGCAGGGCCGTGCCATTGTTCCCCAGATAAATTTCCTGGTGGGGGTTTTTTATCAGGCCCTTTGTACCGTGGACTACCATATCCCCATCATGCATCTCAATACCGGCGCCCAGCAGGCCCAGGGCCGCTGCCAGATACCCCGTATCTTCTGAAAGGAGGGGGCCTTGCAAGAGGGAATCCCCCTCGGCCAGGGCGGCCATGATAAGGGCCCTCTGGGTATAACTCTTCGACCCGGGCATCGTAACCTGGGCATCAAGATGGGCTATCGGTTTAATCTCGATCATTTTTTTCTAATTTTGCCTGGATCAGCTTATACATGAAGTCCCTGGGGGGTTCCAGTCCGGTCCAGATCTTCAGTTGTTCCGCCCCCTGATGCACGAACATGCCCAGCCCGGAAATGACCTTGCACCCTGCCTCTTCGGCGTCCTTTAAAAGTTTTGTCTTGAGCGGGTTATAAATAATGTCCATGACCCAACCAAATTTTTTCAGGTGTGCTCTGGGAAAGGGTGATTTTTTTATGTCCGGGGCCATCCCCTGGGGGGTGGTATTGATCAGGCAATCGGCATCAATCTTTTCCATTTCGGATAACGGTAAAAAGGCACAGCCAAATTCCTTGGCCAGATCCTGTCCTTTGGCAACGGTCCGGTTGAGTATTACCGGATTCCCCCCTTCCCGGATCAGCCCGTAAAGGATTCCCCTGGCCGCTCCTCCGGCCCCGAGGACGGCAAATCGCTTCCCCCGGATTTCCAGGCCCTCCTTTAACGAAAGGGTAAACCCGAGCCAGTCGGTATTGTAACCCTTAAGGACCCCCTGATGATTCCAGATGGTATTGACCGCCCCGATCCGGCGGGCGGCCCCATCTATTTCATCCAGGTATTTTATGACCTCGGTCTTGAAAGGCAGGGTAACACTGACTCCCCGAATATCCAGCCCCCTGATCCCTTGCACGGCGGCCTTTAAATCCCGGACACAAAAGGGGACATATCGGCTCCTGACCTGCATCCGGTCTAAAGCGGCCTGGTGCATGAGGGGAGAAAGGCTGTGGGCCACAGGATTTCCAAAAACGGCAAATATACTTAAATCCCGGCCTGACGTCACTTTTTTGGATTTTTTCCCCGAAATAGGCCCCCACCTTCCTTCTGCGAATTTATCTCTCAGAATTTTATAAGCGCAAAAATCTGCTTCAACTCTTGAACAGTCATCTGCCCCGGGGCCGACTCCTCCCCCTTGGTTAAGGCGGCATAGGTCAGGTAGGAGCCCAGAAGAGGGGCAATGGCCCGGCTTATCTTCCCTTTTTCCCCCATGCAAAACGTAATAATTTCTGTCCCCAGTCTTTTGGCATAAGGGATGAGGTCTAAGACCGTCAGATTGTCCCCCACCTCTACAGCCCAGGGTACGATCTTGATAATATCCGCACCGGCTCTGCAGCCCTCTTCCAAAATCTTTTGCAGCGCCTCACGGGGCGGGGTCCCTTCCTGATTATGATAAGACAGGATCAATTTTGTTTTTCCCTGATGGGCTTCAATCTTTTTCTTCAGGTCGGCAATCAGGTCCCTGTCAGTCCCCAATTCCAGGTCCACATAATCGGCCCCTAAGGCCACTGCTTCTTTAAGAAGGTCCACCCTGGCCTCCTCATTGCCGGTGAAGGCCCCTCCTTCTTTTTTTACCCGGTTGGTGACCAGGATCTCCCCTTTTTTGTCGGCCAGCAGCCTCTTTAAATCAACCCTCCGGAGGCCGTCTATCCGCAGTTCCAGCATATCGGTCTGGGCAAATCCCGCTTCCATTTTGATCAGGGCCTCCTGGGTGGTCCCGGCGGTTATGGAAATGCAGATACGGGGATAGCGAGGGTCGGTCATTTTGACAGCCACCTTTCTTTTATCCTATTAAGCCCTCATGCCCTTTGGGGCGCCAAGGAGGTTCAAGGTTCAAGGTACAGGGTTCAAGGTTTTTCACACTTGCATCTTGCCACTTGCAACAATCTTTTCTAACCGACCCCCGATCCCTGCCCCCCGATCCCCGAAACTATTTTCGTCCTAATCCCTCTCCCCAGGGGTATGAGCCCAGGACCTTAATAAAAGTGGTCACCGTTTCTAAATCCTTAAGGCATTGCCGGACCTTCTCATCTCCCCAATGGCCGGAAAAATCCACAAAGAATAAATATTCCCATATCCGGTCCGGCAGGGGATAGGATTCAATTTTGAGCAGGTTCAGTTCTTTATTATTAAAGGGTTCCAGGGCATGGAAAAGGGCACCGGGAGTATGGGGGGTCCCGAACAGGATGGAGGTCTTATCCCTTCCGGTGGCCTCACTTTGACCTCTTCCCATAACGAGGAACCGTGTCGTGTTCAAAGGATAATCCTCAATCCGGTCGGCCAGGATCTTGAGTCCGTATAACTGGGCGGCTTCCTGGCTGCCGATAGCCGCTCCTTCCAGGTCTTCCAATACTTTTTGGGCAGCCTGGGCCGTATTCTCGACTTTAGACAAGGAACATTGGGGCAGATTTTTTTCCAGCCAGCCCTGGCATTGGGCTATAGCCTGGGGATGGGAATAGACCCTTTTAATCTTTTCTAAATTATCATTAGAAGAAATCAGGTAATGGGAAATCCTCAGGAAAACCTCGGCCCGGATGGACAGGGGGGTTGAACTCAAACGATCGAGGGTTTGTTTGACAGCACCCTCTCCGGAATTTTCAATGGGAACCACCCCGTAAGCGCATCTTTCCCGTTCCACCTGTTCAAAGACCTGGGCAATGTTCTTTTGAGGAAAAAATTGGGACATTTTCCCGAAATGGGCCAGGGCAACTAAATGGGTAAAAGAGGCCTCCGGACCGAAATAGGCCACTGTCACAGGGCCTTGAAGGGCCCGGGAGGAAGAGATAATCTCCCGGAAAATATCCTGTACCGCCTTATCGGAAAGGGGCCCCGGGTTGATCTGGGAAAGAAACTGAAAAATCAGACTCTCCCGGGAAGGGTCATAGACCTCCCGCCCGTTCTCTATTTTAACTGCCCCTACCTCAAGAGACAGTTTGGCCCGTTCATTCAAAAGGGTTACAATCTCTTTGTCCTTTTGCCTTATTTCTTTCCGGAGTTCTTCCAAGGGACTTTTTTTCATACTTTTAAGGCCTCGATGGCTTCCTGGATGATGTTTTCGGGCACCCCTCCGTTGATAAAAGGGAGTCCAATTTTTTTAAGGAGCACAAAGGGGAGGACCGCCCCTTTTTTCTTCTTGTCTTTGGTCATCCTGAATAACAGGGCTTTTGTTTCCAAATCACCGGGGATACGATGGGGGAGTCCGAAGACCCTGATCAGGGATTCGATCCGTTCCCTCTCCTTGGAAGATAAATAGTTAAGCTTCTCGGACAAAAAGGCGGCAGAAACCATGCCTATGGCCACTGCTTCCCCATGAGAAAGAGCATAACCCGATTCCGCTTCCACGGCATGGCCGATAGTATGACCGAAATTCAGGATGCGGCGAAGCCCGCCTTCTTTTTCATCCATTTCCACGATCCTTTTTTTAATGCGGCAGGATTTGGCAACGAACCTTTCAAGCAACCCCGGATCCCGGGTCTTGATGGCCTGGCCCCCTTCTTCCAGGGAACTCAATAGTTCAGGGTCTTCAATAATTCCGTATTTGATGATTTCCGGAAGGCCGTTATTGAATTCCCGATCGGTCAGGGTTTGAAGAAAGGTCAAATCGATAAAGACCGCCTGGGGCTGATAGAAAGTCCCCAGCAGATTTTTCCCGGCCGCCAGGTCAATTCCGGTCTTACCGCCGATGCTGCTGTCCACCTGAGCCAGCAGGGTAGTCGGAATCTGAAAAAAGGGGATACCTCTCATATAAATAGAGGCGATAAAACCGGTCATGTCCCCGACTACCCCGCCCCCTAAGGCGATCAGAGCCGAATGCCGGTCCACCCCAAGGGCCAGGAGGGACTCTACCAGATGAAGACAGGTCTGCACATTTTTTGAGGGCTCTCCAAAAGGGAAATCGATCAGATCCACATTCAGATCCATCTTCTTTAAGGTATCCAACACCCTTTTACCGTGAAGGGGCCCTACCTGGGAATCGGTAACGATTACAAAGCGATTGGTCCAATGCCCTTTGGTTAAGATAACCCCGATACGATCGATGATATCCTGGCCGATAAAGATTTCATAAGAGGAAGAAGTCTTGGCATCTAATTTAACTTTGATACGATTCATTGTAAAACCCCGGTCGTTCTCTTCATGAACCCCTGCAGCATCCTTAATTCATCCATGAGTTGATAAAATTTTTCCGGTTTCAGAGACTGGGAGCCGTCGCATAAAGCCTTTTCCGGCTGGGGGTGGACCTCTATCAGCAGCCCATCGGCACCCACGGCCACGGCCGCCCTGGATAAGGGCAGGACATATTTCCAATGACCGGTGGCATGGCTGGGGTCGACGATAACCGGAAGGTGGGTCAGTTCCTTTAAAACCGGGATGGCGCTCAGATCCAGGGTGTTGCGGGTGGCGGTTTCAAAGGTCCGGATGCCCCGCTCGCAGAGGATGACCTGATCGTTTCCGGCGGAAAGGATGTATTCGGCCGACATCAGCAGCTCTTCAATGGTGGTCATCATGCCCCTTTTTAAAAGGACCGGTTTTCGGGTCTGGCCCACTTTTTTCAGGAGGGCGAAATTCTGGACATTGCGGGTCCCGATCTGCAGGATATCACTGGTCTCGGCTACCAGTTCAACCTCGGTGGTATTCATGACCTCGGTGACCACCGGGATGCCCATTTTATCCCGCACTTTTTTCAAAAGCTTCAGCCCCTCTTCTTCCAACCCCTGGAAGCTGTAGGGAGAGGTCCTGGGCTTGTAAGCCCCGCCTCTCAAGATTTGGGCACCCCCTTTTTTTACGATATAGGCACTTTCCATCAGTTGTTCATCACTTTCGATAGAGCAGGGCCCGGCCATGACCACAAATTCCGGACCTCCGATTTCGAAATCCCCGATCCGGATAAGGGTATCCCCGGCCCGGCTCTCCCGGCTGGCCAGTTTATAGGGCTTAAGGATCGGCACAATCTTTTCCACCCCCGGAAGGTGCTCCACAGACTTTAATTGGGCCTTCCCCCGGTCGTCTCCGACCACCCCGATGATGGTCTGTTCCACACCCCGGGAAGGATGGGTCTGGTAGCCTACTGATTCAATCCATTGAATCACCCGGTTGACTTCGTCTTCTTGGGCATACTTTTTCATCACGATCACCATTGCTGACTCCCTTTCGAATGGCCTGGGTTCTTTCAGCCTTCCAGGGCTTAAAAATAAAAAAGCCATGGAGAGCATCTTTTCGTCTCCCCATGGCTTTTTTGATTTCTATTTTTATTTAGTTTCTTTAAGGCATCCTGAGCGATGGGCAGACCGGTAGGCAGTAATAATAAAAGTAATACCAAAAGCTAAAGCTGAAAAGTCTTTTACCCATCGTTTTCGATCTTTGATCCCCAAACGTATTAATAAAATACAGGTTAAAAGAAAGAGGGCCACCTTGTCAAGAAAAAAATGAGGCCTTATTAATCGACGAATAGAGACTTGTCCATGGAAATGGTTAATCCGTCGCTTTCTTTCAGCCTCTGGAGCAGACCTTGAATTTTAGGCAGTTCGTAATGATAGAAAAAACGCATGGTATGGAACTTGCCTTGATAGAACTGCCGTTCCAGCGCGGAAAGGTCGGTACTCAGGGCCTTCTGCAGGGACAAACCCTGGAGGAGCCATTGCCAGGCGATGGTGATGATCCCGAAAAGCTCCAGGTATAAGGTGGCATCGGCCAGGAAGAGCTCCGTTTTTCCTTCTTGGCCCAGGCTGACCAGATAGCCGGTAATCTTTTTTAACGACTCCAGGGCCTCCCCCAGCATCCGGGCATAAGGATTCAGGGTGGGAACTGTTTCGGCCTCCCGGATCGTCTTTTGGACCTCTTCCACAAAAAGACTGAAGGCCTTCCCCCCTTTCATTAAAACCTTACGGCCCAGCAGATCCAGTCCCTGTATCCCGGTCGTTCCTTCATGAATGGGGTGGATACGGGCATCCCGATAAAAGAGTTCCAGGAGGAATTCGTCGCAGTAGCCATACCCTCCAAGACATTGGAGCCCCTGACTAATGGACAGGATCCCCATTTCCGATGGATAAGTCTTGGCAACAGGGGTCAGTAAATCCAGCAATAAATGGTACCGATTCCTTTCTTCCCCTTCGGTGATCTTCATCTGGTCCACATATCGGCTGCATTGCAATAAGATGGCTAAGGACCCTTCCGTAATGGCCCGTTGAAAAAGGAGCATCCGCTTGATATCGGCATGCTCAATGATCGGGATTTGCGGAGTGGCAGGATCTTTGGCGGAAATTTTTATCCCTTGCAAACGTTCCCGGGTATATTCCAGAGAGGCATAATAAGCGGCCGAGGCGATACCGGCCGCCCCTAAGCCCACGTTGATCCGGGCTTCATTCATCATCTGGAACATATAGGGCAGACCCTGGTGAGGCTCTCCAACCAGATACCCCCGGCAGTCATCCATTTCCCCCATACTTAACTGGGTAATGGGGGCCCCCCGGTAACCGAGTTTATGATAAACACCGGCCACCTGGAGATCATTAAAAACCAAATCTTGGCCTTCCACCCTTTTTTTAGGGACCACAAAAAGGGAAATCCCCTTGACCCCGGCCGGGGCCCCTTTGATTTTGGCCAGCATCAAATGGACCACATTGTCCACCCCGTCATGATCTCCGGCCGAGATAAAAATCTTTTGGCCACGGATCCGGTAAAATCCCTGATCGGTCGGGAGGGCCATCGTCTGAATATCGGACAGAGAACTTCCGGCCTGGGGTTCGGTTAAGGCCATGGTCCCCTGCCACTCACCGGAAAGCATTCTGGGGACATATAATTCCTTCAGTTCCTCGGAACCGAAAGACAGGATCAGATTGGCCGCCCCGGCAGTCAGATGGGGATAAACACTGGCCGAGTAATTGGCGGCAGAAAAAATAAACTGGCCGGCCGTGGAAATAAGCTGGGGAATCTGCTGCCCGCCTTGATCGAAGGTGAAAAGAGAAGCAATCCAGCCCCCTTCGCCGGATTCCTTCATAAAGGTCCTGACCGTTGGATGTACCTTGACTTCTCCATTAATAAAAGCCGGCGGGGTCTGGTCCATCTCCCGAAGGGCCGGCCTGAGCATATCTTGTCCCATCTTCAAGGCCGTCTCCAGGGTCAGGTCAAAGATTTCCTGACTGTGTTCCTGAAAATAGGGATATTGGATAAGGTCTTCAATCCGGAAAACCTCATAAAGCATAAATTTCAGATTTCGCAAACTGACAAATTGATCCATTAGAAAATCCTCCTCTCAAAAGCCCATCGACAAAGAAGTAATCGGGCAGACAAACCATCAAACTTCAAAAGAGCTACCCCAGACTTCACTTTTTAAGTGGGGCCTGAGGTAACTACCGTCCTAAGCGTTAAGATTATTCTCCCGAAGGATTCTTTCCTTTACATCGATCCAGCTTCTGATCCATGAGGGGGAAAACTTTTTCCGCCGGAACCTTGAAGGTCGGACCGGGATTGGAAGCGCCCTTAAACCAATAGTTAGGTGGAATATTAAAAGATTCCTTCTGTTGTTCGGGAGGAACGAATTCGAATATGTGCAGATCCTGGATGGCTTTGTGGTCACAAGGCCGCATTTTCATGACCTTCCCGGTGGTAAACTTATAACTGTCCCCTTCCCAGATTTTTATAATTTTTTCCGGATCCGTACTCTGGGCCCTTTCGATGACGCTTAAGAGCCAATAGGTCTGCTCGGTGTAAGAGCCGATGTTT
>JACRBX010000271.1 GCA_016219225.1 Deltaproteobacteria bacterium | reverse complement strand
CTGCTGGATGAACCTTCTTCGGGTCTCAACATGGAGGAGACTCAGGACCTGGCCTTTTGGATTGAAGATATCAAAATGGATTTGGGGATTACCATTATCCTTGTAGAGCACGATATGCGTCTGGTGGTCGATGTCTGCGACCGGGTCACGGCCCTTAATTACGGCCAGGTCCTGGCCTATGGCCGTCCTACGGAGGTGGTCAAGGACCCGGAGGTGGTCAAGGCCTATTTAGGGGAAGAAAATTAGCCCAAGAAATTTAAAGTTTACCCGTTACTTGTTTCTGGTTACTCGTTTTAACCAGCAACCAGCAACGAACTGCCGTACCCGCAACAATAAAATGTGAGAGAACTATTTTCAGACGGAGTGTTGTTAAAATACTATGCCCATCCTGGAATTAAGAAATATCGAAGTCTCCTATGGGCCGGTCAGTGTGGCCAAAGGCATTTCCTTTAAAATGGAAAAAGGGTCCATGGTCACCATACTGGGGGCTAATGGGGCCGGGAAAACCACCATCCTCAGGACCATCTCCGGTCTGATCGAACCGGATAAAGGAAAGGTGCTCTTTGAGGAAAAGGAGATCCAGGGCCTGGAGCCGGAAGAAATCGTCAAAAAAGGTATATCCCAGGTTCCCGAGGGGCGGGAAGTCTTCCCCGATCTTTCGGTTTATAAAAATTTGATGATGGGCGCTTTTATTCGTAAGGACCACAAGGAGATTGAAAAAGACATCCAAAGGATTTTTGGTTATTTCCCCATCCTGGAGCAACGGAAAGACCGCCTGGCCTATACCTTGAGCGGCGGGGAACAACAAATGCTGGTAATCGGCCGGGCCTTGGCCTCCCGCCCCAAGCTCCTGCTTCTGGATGAGCCTTCTTTGGGGCTGGCCCCTTTTATGGTTAAAGAATTATTCGGCATCATTAAACGCATCAATGCCGAAGACGGGACGACTATATTATTGGTCGAGCAGAATGCCCGCATGGCCCTTTCCGTAGCCCGGCATGGATATATTCTGGAAGTGGGCCGTATTGTCATGGACGATACCACCGAGCGCCTCCGGGAGAACGAGGATGTCCAGGAATTCTATCTGGGGATGCGGGAAGAGGGGGTCCGGGGGGCGAGGCGGTGGAAGAAAAAGAAGCAATGGAGGTGAGCATAAAAAGAAAATAAGGATTGAAGAAGTAATAAGGTTTGAGGATTAGGGAGAGGTGAAGGGGAAAAATATTCCGGAGTTCATCATTTACCACCACATCACAAGGGGAGGAGAAAAATGATCTTACAAAAGAAAAAATTAACGGCAGTCATGGCCATAGCCTGTTTATTGGTCCTGAGTGTGTGTTTCAGTTATGCGGAAGACGGGGTATCCAACACCGAGATCAAGATCGGCACGACCACGGATCTCTCAGGGCCTATTGCCTTCATGGGCAAAGGGGTCACGGACGGCGCCAAGCTCTATTTTCAGTATATTAACGACCAGGGTGGTATATATGGCCGCAAAATAAATTTCCTGATGGAAGATGACGGTTATCAACCACCCCGGGCCGTTCAGGGCGCAAAAAAATTGATCACCCGGGACAAGGTTTTCAGTATGTTCATGATCCTGGGGTCGGCCCAGGTCAATGCCATGTATCCCCTGATGGAAGCCGACGGTATTCCCATCGTTACCCCGGCTACCCAGAACCAGGATATGGGGGTGCCTCCACGCAAGTTTCTGTTTTTAGCCGATACACACTACACGGCCCAGGGTAAGTTGGCCCTGGAATATATTGTGGAAAAAATGGGTGAAAAAAAGCCTAAGATCGCCTGTATCTATCAGGATGACACGCCCGGTCATGATTGGCGAAACGGGGTACGTCAGGGGGCCAAATATTATGGTCTGGAGGTATTGGAACTGCCTTACAAAAGAGGGGCGGTCGACTTCAGCTCCCAGATGGCCAAGTGTAAGGAGGGCGGGATCACCCATTGCCTGATCTGGGCCCTGGTCCGGGAACCGGCCATCTTGATGAAAGAGGCCCAACGCCTGCAATACAAACCGACCTATTTTTATGCTAACCCCTCGGTGAACAAAAAGGTGCTGGAATTGGCCGGGGATGCCCTGACCTATAACAATAAGGTCTATGCCACCAATATCATGATCGATCCCTACCGCGATAAGACGCCGGCCGTTCAGTTGTTCGAGAAAAACTGCGCCAAGTACAAGACGGCTACTCTGGAAAACTCCTACAATATTTATGGCTACCAGGCGGCCATCACCCTGGTGGAGGGGCTCAAGCGGGCTGGCAAAGATCTGACCCGACAAGGGCTGATCAAGGCCCTGGAGGGGTTCAATAAATACGATAACGGCATCATGGCTCCCATTACCTGGGGGCCGAACTTAAGGGCCGGCGGACATTCGGTTAAAGTGTTTCAGGCCAAGGAAGGGGATTGGCATGCCATCACGCCGGGATGGGTATTTTCGAAGATCCCGGATTAGTTGAGGGGAAGGGGTCGAGGATTCAAGGATTCCAGGGGTCAAGCGAAAAATACCATATGGTTAGCGCATTGGGCTTAGTTTAATCTTATTTTTTATAGGGTTTGGGGTTTCGCTTGAATCCTCGAATCCTTGACCCCTTGAATCCTTCTATCAGCGCCGACACTTTTTGGAAATGGATCCATTTTTTAATTTCAAGAGGAGTTCTATGCCAAACCAATCTTCCCCGGACCCTTCGCTTAATACGGTGCCCAAGCTGTTTCATGCCCAGGTGAAGCGTTTCCAAGACCAGGTGGCCATGCGCGAAAAGGTGCTGGGCGTTTGGAAGGAGATTTCCTGGAATCAATACCGGGAAAATGTGCGCCTGGTCGCCATGGGTCTGCTGGCCCTGGGGGTAAAAAAAGGCCAGTGCGTTTCAATTATCAGCGGTAATAACAAGGAATGGTTGTATTGTGACATCGCCACCCAATGCCTCGGAGGTATTACCGTGGGCATCTATACGACCAATTCCTCGGAGGAGATAGCCTACATCCTCAATCATTCCGAATCCAGGGTATTTTTTGTCGAAGATGAAGAACAGATCGACAAGGTGCTTCTGGCCAGGGCCCAGCTTCCCCTTTTAGAGAAGGTGATTGTCTATGATATGGAGGGGCTCCGCAATCTCAAGGATACGCTGGTGGTGAGTTTTGAGGATTTCCTGGTCCTGGGGGAAGCAGAAAGCCGGAAGGATCCGGAGCGGTTCGATCAGCTTTGGCCCCAGGTGCAGCCGGAAGATACGGCCTTGATCGTCTATACCTCCGGCACCACCGGACCCCCTAAGGGGGCGATGATCTCCCACCGGAACGTCACCTGGACCAACCAGGCCCTGGTGAAGTCCAACACGGCTTATGAAGGGGATGAAATCCTGTCCTATCTCCCCCTTTGTCACGTGGCCGAAAGAAACAGTACGACCTTTGCGGCCATGACCAACGGCTATGTCATCAACTTCGCCGAAAACCTGGAGACGGTTCCCGAGGATTTACGGGAGATCTCCCCTCATTCTTTTTTTGCCGTGCCCCGGATCTGGGAGAAATTCTATTCCCAGATCATCCTCCGGATGCAGGAATGCACCTGGCTGGAAAAAAAGGTTTTTGCCTGGGCGGTCCTTGTAGGGCAAAAGGCCTCGGGCCTTAAATTGGATCACCAGCCCTGGCCGGCTTTTCTCAAGATCCAATACGCTCTGGCCCACTTTCTGGTGTTCCGGAATCTAAAACGCCTCCTGGGTCTGGAACGGGCCCGGTATATGATCTCCGGCGGGGCACCTATTTCCCCTGATATCCTCAGGTTCTTTCACGCCGTGGGACTGTCCATCCGGGAGGTTTATGGACAGACCGAGGTCACCGGTCCAACTTCCATTCATCAGGGGGAGGATATCAGGCTGGGAACGGTCGGGAAACCTATTCCGGAAACTGAGGTGAAAATTGCCGACGATGGTGAAATCCTGGTGAAAGGGGTCCATGTATTTCAGGGTTATCTGAAGGCCCCGGATTTAACCCGGGAAACCATTGTCGATGGATGGCTCCATTCCGGAGACGTCGGCCGGTTCGATGAAGAGGGTAATCTGGTCATCACCGATCGCAAGAAGGACATTATCATTACCTCCGGCGGGAAAAATGTCACCCCGCAATTCATTGAAAACAAGTTAAAATTCAGCCCCTATATCAACGATGCGGTGGTCATCGGAGACGGCCGGAAATATCTGACGGCCCTGATCATGATCGACAAGGAAAATGTCACCCAGTATGCCCAGGACAACCGGATCCCCTTTACGACTTATAAAAGCCTCTGTCATAATGAAGACATACGGGACCTCATTCAAAAGGAGGTCAACAAAGTCAACAAGACCCTGGCCCAGGTGGAAACCCTGAAAGATTTCCGTCTCATCGATATCGAATTGACCAGCGATGACCCGGAGTTGACGGCCACTATGAAGCTGAAGAGGAAATATGTCAACCAACGATTCAAGGACCTTATCCGTGAAATGTACTAAACCCTATGATGTCATTGTGATCGGTGCCGGTATTGCCGGCCTGGGTGTGGCGGCCATTACGGCCAAGGAAGCGGGGTTACGGGTTTTGGCCCTGGACCGTTTTCCCCTGGTCGGCGGCCGGATGATGAGCTATGACGGTTATCCGGCCAAGGGATGGCGGATCGATATCGGTTTGCACATGGTGGAATTAGGGGAAAAGGCCAGTTGCACAGAGCTGAACGCCCGGGTCGGAAAGACGGTGGAATGGGCACCCTTCAGCCAAACCGTGGATATTTGGAATGGTGAGCGGTTTATCAATGTGGCCGAACTGGTGCCCATGACCAAAGAAGACAAAAAGGCCTTTGCCGATATGTTGACCGGGATCTCCGGGATGTCGGATAGGGAAATCGAGGCCTGGGATAACCGCTCCCTGGAGGAATGGCTGATGGA
Organism: Deltaproteobacteria bacterium; assembly: GCA_016219225.1. Lineage (NCBI taxonomy): Bacteria > Pseudomonadati > Myxococcota > Myxococcia > Deltaproteobacteria bacterium. Next base: position 10,191 of record JACRBX010000271.1, on the reverse strand, counting down.
AAAGGTGCCTCAGCCGGCCGTGCGGGAGCTTTTTACCGATCTGGGAATGATCATGACCACCATACCACGAGCCATTGATATGGCGGCAGGAGAGGTGCTTTACATCGCCAGGGAAAATCTTCGAAAAACCCGCCAGGTACTCCAGGCCAGCTATCCGACAGATGGTCTGGAGGGGATCACCCGGGGTCTGGTCGAAGTCATCAAAGAAAAGGGCGGCGAGATTCGGCTCAATTGTGATGTGCAGGAAGTGGTTGTGGAAAACAAGAAGGCCGTTGGCGTCCGCATTCCGGTAAAAAAGCACCCCTATCAGGAAGAATACCGCATGCTGGAAACGGAAACCCTTTATGCCGACCGGGTGGTCTGCGCCCTGCCGATCTACAAACTTTCCCGGATCATCGACTTCAATTCCGAATCCAGTCCTCTTCCCCGTTGGTGGCTTAAGCGCATCACCGACATCCAGCATGAAATCACCGGACTGATCGGTTTTATGCTCGGCTTATCCGAGCCTGTGGTGGATCCGCAAAAACGCTGCTTTCTCACGGCCCTTAAAACAAAACACGCCGGTTTCCCTTTCCAGGGTTTCCCGGCCTCCAATTTTTCTAACCGGGTCGCCCCTCCAGGGAAACAGGTGCTCCATACGGACATTGTGGTGGAGCATGCCCAGGCCTCTGATAAATTTCAACGGGAGCAGTTGCTGAATTTGCTTTGGGAAGACTTAAAAGAAATGTTTCCGGGAATCGAAGCGAAGGTGGAATGGAAGCTTCCCTATTACGTGGACGGTTGCGACGGTCTGGCCCGGCAGCCGGGACTGGTGGGTAATTTCAAGCCCGGGCTGCAAGCCCCGGGAATACCCAACCTGTACTTCGCCGGAGACACCTATCAGGGACGGGGTCTGGCCATCAACAGCGCCGCCCGAAGCGCCATGCTCTGCGCGGATCTGATTCTGACATCCCTTTAAACCCATCCTGAACACAAGGTTGACGGTCATTGGAAGATATGTGCTGGGATGGCTGCCGTTCCGTCAAAAAGGGGGACCTGTTCCTTTTAAGGGACCTGCTTTCCCCCGATCGCTTTCAATATTTCTCCCAGGGCCTCCCGGGCGATGGCCCTCATTTCATCATCCGTTCTATCCTGAATGGGATGGGGCACATACACGGCTGCCGGATCATAGCCGAGGGCCCGTGCCTGAGACTCCGCCGCCTCCTTAAATTCTGCTGAGGCCACATAAACCCCGACCACTCCCCGACCCTCCAGATCAACGATGTCATGCACACTGCATGACGTGCAGGACCCTCAATCGGCAAGCGCTTCGATCACCACCTCACATTGGGACCGGATCTCTTGTTTAAGTTCCAGCGGAGCCACTCTGGCGAAGGTCGGTTTTTGATACCGCCTGACTTTCAGGCCTTGTCCGGTAAGTTGCTTCTCCACTTCGTCCAAAAAAATGTCTCCCCGGGGTTTGGAGATATTCAACAACCCGATGGTGATCCCCTTCAGATCCCCGGGACGTCTTAACTGTTCCCGCATCTCCGGCGAACGTTCGGCCGTGGGGTCCAGTAAAAAGGTGGTTTGCCTCATGATCGAATCTCCTTGGTTACGGGTTGGCTTCCTCTTGGTCCGCTGGCCAGCCAGCCGCCGATAATGGCCGAAAACCGGCCGGCCGTTCCCCCGGCATGAACCAGGGTAAGACCCCCGGGCCGGAATTTGGGCAAGGTCAACTCCTTCATTTCCTCAGGGATACCCTCGGCAATGCCCTGGGCCCCCCGCACCAGCTCTTTGCCGGGAATTTGAAGCAGGGTGTCCAGTTCCTCCTTGAGCCTGGACTTGGTCCAGCCGGCCTGTTGAAAGATCCGGCCGTGTTCCGGGGATACCACCAAAATGGCGTCGGCGGCCATGGGGATCTTGGGGTGGGCCACGGTCCGCAGGCACCAGGCAAAGGTCCGGGCCAGGGATTCGGGTGTTCTGGAAAGCTGGTCAACCACTGCCTGCACCCCGTCTCCGGCGAAAAGGGTCACCGTGGAGGTCCCCTCCGGATACCCCCGTTCCACGGAAAGGGATTCCCAGGGAGAGCCCGACTCGTCCTCGGCGAAACAAAAAGTATACTTACCGGGATTGCCCAGGACGGCCCGGTCGATCTCGCCCGGCCTTCCCCCACCTACATTTCGGACCACCAATTGGAGGGCCCGGCCGATCGTGGCATTGGCCCGATTCCCCTGCCCGAGGGCGTTGACACCGGAATTCATTCCAATGGCCCTGGAAATGGGGCCGTTGACGATCACCACCGGACCGGAAAAATAAGTTGTGGCCAGGAGACCGTGCAAACAGAAGGCATCCAAACAGGCGGCTTCCACGGCCGCCAGAACCACCGGCAGGTACTCCGGTTTACATCCGGCCATGACGGCATTGATGGCCGCTTTCTCCACGGTACAGGCCGCCTGGTTGGGAGGAATGGTTCCAATCCGTTCGTCCGGAGACCGTGTGGTTCCCTCAAGCATGCGCACCAGACGGACTTCGGTCGGAGGCACAACCGGCAACCCGTCGGTCCATCCATGGGCAAAACAGGTTTCCATCTCGTCTTCCAAAGGCGGCGACACTATGCGCCGCGATGTTAGATGGACCCCTCCAAAGCGGACAGCCAATTCCTCCACAATACCGGGTTCGACATTCTTGGAGCCGCAACCCGGACGAAAAAGGGGCAGCCCTTCCCCCAGTCCTTTGATCCCGGTCATGGCGCGCCATTCCTCCCGGTCCCAACCGACGGTCCTTCCGGTTTCCCGACCCTTTTCCATAAGAATCAAGGTGGGGACCGTCTCAATTTGGAAATGGTAGGATTGTTCCAGCGTCGTATCGTTGATGACACCCGGTAGTCCCTCCGGAAACCCAGGGTCATCCTGGGTATAGATGGTCAGGCTCCTTCCCCCTTGGCTCAGTTCTTTCATGACCGGCACGATCATCGCGCAGGTGGCACACTCCTTTTTACAAAACAGAATCAATCCATCTCCTGGTTGTTCCATCGCCTGGCCTCCGTTTCGTTTTTTAGGAAACTTTAAATATATTGACACGATCCGGTGGATACGAGAGGTTCATCGCCCTCAGGCTAATTGCCTGCCGGCACCCGGGCCCGGAGAGACCCCATAAATCTCTTCAATGTTTACAATAAGCGCCCCCTTGGATTTAAGGGGGAACCCGAGTTTATTGCCCAAATCTTCGATCCATCGGGCTGTCTCTTCATAGCGTTGCCCGGTCGTTTCGATGGTAACGGTGCCCTTTAACTGGTATCCTTCTACGCCCTCCCAAAAGGTCACGGCCACCTTGGGATTGGCCTTCAGATTGGCCAGGGTTTTATTCAGGAATTGGTTGGATATAAGTATGGTCTCGCTGTCGATGATTTTTTTTGATCCCACCGGAACACTGTTGGGGCTGCCGTCTACGGTTGCCGTCGACAACACCACGTTAGGGACTTTTTCGAATAGTTTTTGCATACGTTCGGTCATTTGAGCCATTGTGGTTTTCTCCTTTTTCCCGCGGGTCTGAAATTAGTAGCATTTATTTGATAAAAGGTTGTTATTTATTGGGTAGAGTATAGGATAAGAAAAAAACCGGGTCAAGGAGAAATAGAGGCCTGCTCCCCCTTCACTTTGAGATAACTATTGAAGTGACTTTACTTTTTGGAGAAATTATTAGACTTGCTGCCTGAAAGTGAAGGGGGGGAAAGCAAGGGGCGGAGGGGGACGAGTGATCCGGGAAAGTCCGGAATTTTGATCAGGGGCGTTATCATTTTCTTTTTGACGACCCCCTCGGGGAAAATTACTACCGGGAATTTTTTGCCGTCCGACGCCGATAGCCAGTATGTTTAAACTCAGTTCCTTTAAGTTTCTTCATGTTATTACAGGCACTGTAAAGAGATAAATGAACAGTCTGTGTCTCGGATATAAAAAGATTCTACCCTGATGCCTTTTTAGTTTATTGACTTTTTCGGTTCGTATTCCGGAAAAGTCTTGACTTTTTCGGAATGCAGGTTAGAATAGTCGCCATGAAGAGAACTTTGGAAAAATATATTCAGAAAGATCTGAAGAAAAAGATCGTCCTGCTTACCGGCCCAAGGCAGACAGGGAAAACCACCCTGGCAAAAATGCTTAAGGCGAATTTCGACTATTTTAATTATGACAATGCCGAGCATCGTCTGAGCCTGATCGAGAAATCTTGGGATCGATCCAAGGACCTGGTTATTTTTGATGAACTCCATAAATTAAAAAACTGGAAATCATGGCTCAAAGGCATCTATGATACTGAAAAGATCCCGCCTTCAATCATCGTGACCGGCAGCGCCAAGCTTGATACCTATAAACAAGTCGGCGACTCTCTCGCCGGCAGGTTTTTTCAATTCAGGCTTCATCCCCTTGATCTGAAAGAAATCAAACAAATCCTTCATCCCCAAAAACTGAAGGATGAACTCGATAAACTGTTAAAGATAGGCGGATTTCCAGAGCCTTATCTTGAGGGTGACGAGACCTATTATAATCGCTGGAAAAGGAGTCACCTGGATATCATTCTGAAACAGGATCTTATTGATCTTGAAAATGTCCGGCAGATTACATCCATAGAAACCCTGATACAGTTGTTGAAGAAAAGGGTTGGAAGTCCTATCTCATACAGCAGCCTTGCCGGAGACCTTCAATGTTCCGACAAGACGATCAAGAGATGGCTGACCATATTGGAATCCATGTATGTGGTTTTCAGGGTTCTCCCTTTTCATAAGAATATTTCCAGGGCCATTCTCAAGTCACCGAAATATTATTTTTATGATAACGGCCAGGTCTCGGGAGATACCGGAGTAAAACTGGAAAATCTTGTGGCCTGTTCAGTGTTGAAAGAAATACATTTCAGGGAAGATTGCCTGGGTGAGCAGTGGGATCTCTTTTATTTAAAAGACAAGGATGGAAGGGGAATAGATTTCCTGATTACCCAAAATGAACAACCCGCACTCATGATCGAGGTCAAATGGAGTGATTCGAACAGAAGCCCCAACTTTTCTTTCTTTGGAAAGCATTTTAACGCGGTCAGGAAGATTCAGTTGGTCAAGGAATTAAACAGGGAAAAGACCTATCCGGACGGGACACAAATCCGAACAGCCCAAAACTGGTTGTCAGAAATCAGTCTTATTTAAAAAGGAAGAGGACCTTCATGCAGAAATTGCTTTACATTTTAAGGGAGTTGAAAAAAGAGACGCTCTCAGGGAGGGACGGAACATGGGAGACCTGACCGATCACTTTCTCCACAAGTTTTTTTATCCGGAAAGCGTAGCCCTGATAGGTGCCTCGAACAACCCCATGAGGCCGAGTTACAATCTGGTCGCCAATCAGGTCAAGCTCGGCTACCAGGGCAGGATGTATCCGGTACACCCAACGGAAAAGGAGATCCTCGGGGTAAAAGCTTACCCGAGTGTCACGAGCATCAAGGAGTGCGTCGACCTGGCCGTGATCGCTGTTTCTTATGCCCAGACCCCTAAGATCCTCCAGGAATGCATTGCAAAGGGCATCAGGAGGGTGGTTCTGGTCGCCGGCGGCTTTTCCGAGACCGGGGAGGAAGGAAGAAAAATACAGAACCAGATGCTCGAACTGGTGCGGAAGAGCGGGGGGTGGGCTATGGGCCCCAATGCACTCAGCCCTATCAATCCCCGTCACAACTTCGCCATCAGCTTCCACCCCATCGAACGGCTCAAGACGGGCGGTCTCTCCCTGATCTTCCAGTCCGGCCTTTACGAACCGCGCCTCCGCTGGTTGTTTTCGGCCTTCAACCTGCATCTGAACAAGCTTATCGATCTTGGCAACAAAATGGATCTGAATGAGGTGGATGCCCTGTCCTACCTCGTCTTGGACCCCATGACCCGGGTCATCGGCCTCCACCTGGAGAGCATCGAAGGGGAGGGGCGCAAGTTTCTGGATCTCATCCATCAAGCCTCGACCCTGGGCAAGCGCGTGGTGGTGCTTAAATCAGGCCGCACCGAGGAAGGAGCGAAAGCCGCTGCTTCCCATACCGGTGTCCTGGTGACAGGTAACGATAAGGTCTTTGACAGACTGCTGAAGCAGTGCGGGGCTATCCGGGCCTATACCATCGAGGATTTCTTTTATACCGTAAGGGCACTGGAGCGCTTCGGCCCTCTCACTCTCAAGGGAGGCCGCATCGCCGTGGCCACCCTCCCGGGAGGGGAAGCGGTCGTCATGACGGACCTCGTTCAGCAGGAGGGCCTGAAGATGGCCAAGGCGAATGAAAAGACTCTAAAGAAACTGAAGCCGATCTTCCCCCCCTGGGAAATATCCGCCAACCCCTTCGACCTCGGCGTTGCCCTGCAGTTTAACAACCCTATCCGGGTTTACGAAACGCTGATTACCGCCATGAGCGAGGACGAAAACGTTGATGCCCTGCACATCCAGCTTCCCGAACACATCCTGTTTTTGCCCAAAGAGCTTTTTGAGCTGTTTCACCGGGCACCTGCTCTGGGCAAGCCCCTGGCCCTTTGGGTGGCCGGCATGGAGCCGGGAACCCATGAAACCCTGCAATGGTTGGAAGACCACGGAGTCTCTGTCTTTCCTACACCGGAGAAGGCTATCCGGACCCTTTCCGCCCTTCATCAACTGAGTGGGTTTGGAGAACCATGATTTGGTTAATTTAATAGTATAGGAATTTGCTTTTTGGACGCAGATGAACGCAGATTGCCAGGATATTGAAAAAAAGAAAATTATCTGCGGGAATCGGCGAAAATCTGCGTCCTAATTTAACTTTAAAAGGAGGCATACCATGCGATCTCTTCTCGTATCCGTAGTGGTTCTTATTTCTTTGATGTGGACTGATCTTGGCCAGGCTGATTTTTCAGGGGATGCGGCTTGCCACCGGGGCATTGGTACGGATTGTCTGCGAAAGCACAGGCATAACCCCAACGGCATACTTCCTTCTGGTGCCCGCCTTTTTTCGGGAGAATCCATTTGGGCTCCTGGCGGAGATTTCCAACTGTCCTGCCAGAAAGACGGCAATTTAGTCCTTTATCGCAGTGGCAAACCCTTGTGGGCCTCCGGGACCGCCGGCCGGGAGGTCAGGGAATGCGTCATGCAAAGGGATGGGAATCTGGTGTTATACGGGCATTCCCATGATCCGGTGTGGGCATCTAATACCCCGGGCAATCCCGGGGCCTTTCTGGCCGTTCAGGATGACGGGAATGTGGTCATTTATAGACCGGTAATCCCGGTATGGTCCACCGGCACCAACCGGTAGTCCCGAGGATTGGAGGGGGATACTACCCTTGCTTTTTATCCGAGGGTTTTGGGGAAAGGTGTTCCACTACCTTTTCGTAATAAACCTGATTTTCTTCGAGCAGCGGGGAAACAGGGCGCATCGTGTTCAGTTTCATGATCTGGAAGTTGAGCTTTTTCATCAGGCGGTATTTCTCATCCACATCTTCAATACCTTCCAACAGATCCCGTAAGCGTACAATCTCCTTTTTGAGTTCCACTTCCGGAGGCAAACAATCGGCGTTTTTTAATATCTTGTAGGCCAGCCGCAGGTCTTCGGGAATGCCGCTGTCATCCTCCAGTTGCAGGGGTTTTCCTTTTCCTGGCAGGTTGTCCAGCTCCCCGTTCCGGATGGCTTCCTGGATTTTTCTTTCGGCGATGATATGGGAGAAAAACATGCAAGAATTACCCCCCGATTTTTGACATCTGACGCTGGCATTTTCGAGGCAGGGGGCTCAACTCAACGGGGTGCTCTTTGGGTTTTCGGGTGATGGCCTCCTTGATGACGGCCTCCAGGACCTCATCCGAAGCCCCCTGGCGCAGGGGCGTTCGCAAATCGCTCTCGGTATCGGAAAAGATACAGACCCTCAGCAAGCCTTCAGCCGTCAGGCGCAGGCGGTTACAGGTGGGACAGAAATGTTCACTGATGGGGCTGATCAAACCGATTTCCCCCCGGGCCCCGGCATAGGCCATCCGTTTGGCCGGACCATCCAGACCATGGCCATTAACCGGGAAAAGAGGTCCCAACTCCTGTAATTGGGTTAAGGTTTCTTCCGAGGAGAGAAACCGTTCGGTCTTCCAGCCGTTTTCCTGACCCACCGGCATAAATTCAATAAAGCGGATATGGTAGGGTTTTTCATAAGACAATCGGCCGAAAGACAGGATTTCATCGTCGTTGATCCCCTTCAGGGCCACCACATTGATTTTGATCGGTGAAAAACCGATCCGTTCGGCCTCTTGAATCCCCTTCCAAACCTGGTCAAAAAAATCGAATCGGGTAATTTCGGCATATTTTTTTGCCACCAGGGTGTCCAGGCTGATATTGATCCTTTTGACTCCGGCCTCCCATAAGGCCTGGGCCTGCTGGGCTAACAGGACGCCATTGGTGGTCAGGCTGATATCCCGTATGCCGGGTATTTCCCTTAAAGAAGCAATGAAATTCAGAAGGTTTTTCCGGACCAGGGGTTCCCCGCCGGTGAGGCGGATTTTTTCAATCCCTAACCGGACACTCAACCGGGCCAGCCTTAACAATTCTTCATAACTCAGGATATCCTCATGAATAAATTTCGGGACCCCCTGTTCCGGCATACAATAGACACAGCGCAGGTTGCAGCGGTCGGTCAGGGAGATCCGGAGGTAATTAAGACGGCGGTTGTAGGGGTCCAGAAGCATGGTCAGGTTTTTAGGTTTTTCTGTTGCAATACTATGTCATTTTTTACATAATAATGCTAATAAGAATTGGTGTCAACCGATAAAATTTTTTCAAAGGATTCCGTTGATTTTATGAAACCATTCTTCAAGGTCAAAACCTCCAAAGAAATTTTTCAAATTATTGAGACTTTTTCATGTCTTAGCCGGGGAATGGTCCGCTTAAACGAAGGTCTTGGGCGGGTCCTGGCCGGGGACATCCTCTCTCCGGAGGACCTTCCCCATTTCCCCAGGGCCACCATGGACGGCTATGCCGTGCGGGCCAGGGATACCTTTGGGGCCTCGGAAGCCGTCCCGGCCTGGCTGACCCTGTCCGGAGAGGTGGCCATGGGCCAGGAGATATTGACGCCCGTTGAATCCGGGCATTGTTTCCGGATCGCCACCGGCGGGATGCTGCCCCCCGGAGCCGATGCTATAGCCATGATCGAGCATTCCCAAACCCTCGACCACCAGACCATAGAGATCTTTAAACCGGTCTCTCCTTTGGATCATATCATTCAGGTAGGAGAGGACGTCAAAAAAGGGCACCCTGTCCTGACGGCCGGCCGGCGTCTTCGGCCTCAAGACCTTGGTTTGCTGGCCGGCTTGGGGATACTGGAATTACCGGTCTATCAACAGCCCAGAGTCGCTATTATTTCTACCGGGGATGAAATTGTGCCTGTCGAAAAACACCCCGCCCCCGGGTTTATTCGGGACATCAATGCCGTCACGGTTCAGGCCCTGGCAGCCGAGGCCGGCGCCGTACCGGAATTTTTAGGCCGGACCAAAGACCATGTTAAGGATCTGGAGACCCTTTGCCGGAAAGGATTGGACCTGGCCGATGTGATCCTGATCTCAGGCGGGAGTTCGGTAGGGACCCGGGATTTCACCCTGGAGGTCATTCACAGCTTCCCAGGGGCCGATATCCTGGCCCACGGTATATCCATCAGTCCCGGTAAACCGACCCTCCTGGCCCGTGTCGGCAACAAAATCCTTTGGGGCCTGCCGGGTCATACCGCTTCGGCCATGGTTATCTTCTCCATCTTCGTCAAACCCTGTTTACATCAATTGGAAGGGGAAAAGGCCTTAAGGCCCATCCCAAAGGGGAAGGCCCGATTGACCAGAAATATCGCTTCGGCCCAGGGACGGGAAGATTATATCCGGGTTTCCATTCAGGAAAAAGAGACCGGCTGGGAGGCCACGCCCATCCTGGGAAAATCAGGGCTTATCTCCACCATGGTCCGGGCCGACGGGATTATCAAGATTGATCAGAACTGTGAAGGTCTGGAAAAAGGGGAATGGGTGGAAGTGCTGTTGTTTTAGGAATCGCTCGGATAATTTATCGAGGAGATAATTTAATAGTATAGGAAATTCCTTTTTTGACAATGGTCAGGCTATAGACGGTTAAGGGGGGGGAGAATAATATTTTATTTATGGAATCATATGGTTATAATACGGACCCGGGATGGGAATATTTTATCAATGGGGAGACCGGGAG
>JACRBX010000270.1 GCA_016219225.1 Deltaproteobacteria bacterium | reverse complement strand
TCGAGGGCCGGCGGGGCATGCCACGCATCCGGCCGCCTTTTCCGGCCCAGGCCGGTTTCCGGGGACTGCCGACCTCCATCAATAATGTGGAAACCTTCGCCAATTTGCGCAGTATCATCCTCAAAGGCTGGCAGTGGTATGCCGCTATGGGGACTGAAAAAAGCAAAGGGACCAAGATCTTTTCCGTCACCGGCCGGATCAACAATACCGGCCTGGTGGAAGTCCCCATGGGGACCACCCTGCGCCAGGTCATCTTTGATATCGGGGGAGGGATCCCCAAAGGGCGGAAGTTCAAGGGGGTCCAGATGGGAGGTCCTTCAGGCGGCTGCATCCCGGCCCGCTACCTGGATATCCCCATCGATTACGACTCCCTGCGCCAGGTAGGCTCCATGATGGGTTCGGGCGGGATGATCGTCATGGATGAAAATACCTGCATGGTCGATATTGCCCGTTATTTCCTCTCCTTCACCCAGGATGAATCCTGCGGCAAATGCTCCCCCTGCCGCCTCGGGACCACCCAGATGCTCAAAATCCTGACCCGTATTACCCGCGGAGAAGGCCGGGAAGGGGATATCGAAAAATTGCAGCGCATCGGCCAGGCGGTGAAATCTTCCTCCCTCTGTGGTCTGGGACAATCCTGTGCCAATCCGGTGCTGACCACCATTCAGCATTTTCGCGAGGAATATGAACTCCATATCCGGGAGAAACGATGCCCGGCCGCCACCTGTGATGCCATGGTCATCTCGGCCTGTCAGCATGCCTGTCCGGCCGGGATCGATGTCCCCAATTACGTTGCGTCCATTGCCGAAGGGCAGTATGCCCAGGCCGTGGAAATTATCCGGGAGAAGAACCCTTTCCCGGCGGTTTGCGGCCGGATTTGTATCCATCCCTGTGAACTGAAGTGCCGGCGAGGCGAGCTGGACGAACCCGTGGCCATCAGGTCTTTAAAACGGTTTGCCGCCGATTGGTATTTTGAACACCTTGAAACGGCCGGCACCCCTTTTCCGAAAACGAAAAACCAGAAGGTCGCCGTCGTTGGGGCCGGCCCGGCCGGACTGACCTGTGCCTATTTCCTGGCTAAGAAAGGCTACCCAGTGACCGTCTTTGAGTCCCAATCTATCGCCGGCGGGATGTTGGGGATCACCGTCCCGGAATTCCGCCTGCCCAGGGAAATTATCCAGAAAGAGATCGATTATATTGAAAGCTGCGGGGTGGAAATCCGCTATAATACCCCTATCGACGCCCGGCATACCATTACCGACCTGAAAGAAGAAGGTTACGGGGCTATTTTTATCGCTGCCGGCGCCCAATCCAGCAAACGGATCGGGGTCCCCGGGGAAGAAGAGGGTCTGGAAGGTCTCTATTATGGCCTGAAGTTCCTGTCCGACATAAAAACCGGGGAAAAGATCAGATTAGAGGGCAGAGTGGTCGTGATCGGGGGAGGCAACGTGGCCATCGATGTGGCCAGGACCTGCCTCCGGGTCGGGGCCGAGGAAGTCCAGTTATATTGCCTCGAATCCCGGAATGAAATGCCGGCCTGGGAAAAAGAAATCAACGAAGCCATCGAGGAAGGGGTCCTAATCAACCCCTCCTGGGGACCCAAGGAAATCCTCCACCGGGGGAATAAGGTGACCGGGATCGATTTTGTCCGCTGCCTGTCCGTCTTTGATTCCGAAGGCCGCTTCAAACCGACCTTTGATCTGGAAACCACCGAGTCGGTCCGGACCGGAACGGTCATTGTCTCCATAGGCCAGGCCGTAGATCTTTCTTTCCTCTCCAGGGACAGCCAACTGGAAAGGGCCTTATGGGGAACCCTGGGAGTGGATGAAAACACCCTGGCCACCAATATCCCGGGGATCTTTGCCGGTGGAGATTTTACCACCGGTCCCACCTTTGTCATCAGGGCCATCGGTTCAGGCCGCAGGGCGGCCCTGGCCATAGACCAGTATCTGGAAGGGAACAAGGGGAAGGTCCAGATGGTGGATGAAAAAACGGAATTAAGGAACGAGGCCCCTCTGGCCCAGGAAGAAGAAACCATTCAAGCCAAACCCCGGATCAAAACCGAAATGCACCGGCCCCAGGAACGAATCAAGGATTTCCGGGAAGTGGAAATAGGGCTGTCCCTGGAGCAAGCCCATTGGGAAGCCAAAAGGTGTCTGCGTTGTGATCTTGAAAAAAAATAAGAGGAGTTATCCATGATTCGATCCATTACCAGGCAAAAAACCGAAGAGGAAATCGATCAGCTTCTGCAAAGACTTAATCGCATCTTTATTATCGGCTGCGGCACCTGTGTCACCCTTTGCCGTACCGGGGGTCAGGCCGAGGTCAAGGCCATGCAGGAGAAACTTTCCAAGAAAGGGAAGATGATTACCGGTACGCTCATCTTGCCGGTAGCCTGTGACAATTTGACCGAAGAGGCTTTCAGGGAATGCGGCCCTCAAATGGATCAGGCCGATGCCCTGTTGATCATGACCTGTGCCTTCGGGGTCCAGACCGCTGCCCGCCAGGTTTCCAAACCGGTGATTCCGGCCCTGGACACCCTTTTCATTGGTAAGGAGCAAGGACTGGGCCAGTTTGATGAAATCTGTGTTCAATGCGGAGACTGCATCCTGGGCATCACCGGCGGCATCTGCCCGGTGACCTCCTGTCATAAAGGCCTGGTCAACGGCCCTTGTGGCGGCACCAATAATGGAAAATGTGAAATCGATCCTCAGAAAGACTGTGCCTGGACATTAATCTATCGCCGACTGGAGGAACAGGGACAGCTTCATTTGATGAAACAATATCAGAAGCCCCGGAATTATCAGGTGGAACACAAACCGGGGAAGTTTTTTGTCCCCTTAGAACCTTAGTTTTTTTGAGGTATAATACGAAAAGACATTGAGGGAATAAGTATGAAATTGTTCTTTAGCTTAAAGCACAAGGCAAATCCGTTACAGCGGACTAAATCAAAACAATTGTCTTTCCTTTCAGCTTTCAGCTTTGAGCTTTCAGCAATAAAAGAAAGGAGTTGAGTCTATGTCCCAAAGTTTCCGTCAGGCCCTGCAGTCAGGGAAATTTCTCATTACCAGTGAAGTCGGCCCGCCCAAAGGGACCCATCTGGAGAAGATGAGTCATCATATTGACCTCTTGAAAGACCTGGTGGATGCCCTGAATCTGACCGATCATCAGAGTTCGGTCATGCGGTTTCCCTCTCTCGGTGCCGCCCTCATGGTTAAGGAACAGGGTGGAGAACCCATACTTCAGATGACCTGTCGGGACAGGAATCGCCTGGCCCTTCAGGCCGATCTCCTTTTTGCCTATCAGCGGGGAATTCGCAATGTTTTATGTCTGACCGGTGATGCCATTGTGGTGGGAGACCACAAATCGGCCAAGGCGGTCTTTGACCTGGACTCCAGCCAATTGTTAGCCGCGGTCCGAACCTTGGAAAAAGGTAAAGACCTGGGCGGGACCGAACTGGACGGGGCGGTTGAATTTTGTGCCGGGGCCATTGTCACTCCGGAGGCCAATCCCCTGGAACCCCAATTGATTAAATTTGAAAAAAAGGTCGAAGCCGGGGCCGAATTTTTCCAAACCCAGGCCGTCTACGATCTGGAAAAATTCGTCCATTTTATGGAATATGCCCGCCAATTTCCGGTAAAAATCCTGGCTGGAATAATTTTGTTGACTTCGGCCCGGATGGCCCAGTATATGAATAAAAATGTCCCCGGAGTCCTGGTCCCCCAGCCGTTGATTGACGAAATGGCCGGGGCACCTAAAGGGCAGGCCTTGGCCAAGGGGATTGAAATCGCCGGTCGAATGATAAAAAAACTTAAGGAAGAAAAAATCTGCGATGGCGTTCACATCATGGCCATCGGGAAAGAAGAGGTTGTCCCGGATATTTTGAAGGCGGCCGGCCTCGATTAATTTTGGATTTCGGATTTTAGATTTCGGAATAAAAGGCATTCCCCAAGGCAATCCAATTCCGCAATCCGCAATCCGCAATAAAAAAAGGAGGGTCTATGGAAAAGAAAAAAATTCTAATAGTTGATGATGACCCGGATCTGGTTGAAACGGTCAGTATGATGCTCGAAGCCAGGGGGTTTTCACCCCTGCCAGCTTATGGCGGAATAGAAGGATTGGAAAAGGCCAGAAAAGAGGCTCCGGATCTGATCGTTCTGGATGTCATGATGCCCGATAAGGACGGCTATGCGGTCTGCAACGAACTTAAAAAAGACCAGGCCTGTTGCGAAATCCCGATAATTTTGCTCACCGCCATTGGGGATCATATTACCTCCACCACCTATACCTTAAGCGGCGGGATGGAGACCTTTGCCGACGACTTTTTCCAAAAACCGGTAAACATCCAGTCTTTGGTCAACCGTATTGAAGAATTGCTGAAAGATTAAAAAACGAGGGATTGGGGGATTAAAATCCCCCAATCCTTAAATCCCTAAATCCCCAATTTCCCCCGAACTGAAAAAAATTTCTAAACCTTCCCCAAAAAAAATCCGATAAATACAAATAATAATCTTTTTATCCTCCGAAGGGTAGAGTTAATGGCAATCTCTGTTCCTTTTGAAGCCCTCGAATCGGGGATGGTTTTGGCCGAGCCGGTTATTAATCGGTTCGGA
>JACRBX010000269.1 GCA_016219225.1 Deltaproteobacteria bacterium | reverse complement strand
GGAAGGATGGGGAATACAAAGACGACGTGGGGATCGCGGCCTTTAAGAGTCTTCAAAGCCAATACAAACCCCAACTCATGTGGGGGCAGAGTACCGGCATGACCAAGGCCCTGGCTCCGGAAATCAAGGATCGTTATAAGGTCCTGTATTCGGCCTATACCTGTGCCAATGTAGCCGCCAACCCCAAGGAAAACCCTTATCTGTTCATTCCCATGCCCACCTATGATGAGCAATTCGCCGTCCTGTTGAAGTATATCGCCAAACAAAAACCCGGGGCCAACATTGCCTTCTTTTACAGCGATACCGAGTTTGGCCGGGAACCCATTCCCTTCGGACGGGAATATGCCAAGAAGCTGGGCCTTAAGGTGGTGGCCGAAGAAGTGACCAAAGTCGGCGGGGTGGATGTGACAACCGAGATCCTGGATATGAAAAAGAAAAATGTGGAATTTTGTATTTTCCAGGGGTATGTTACCGATCCCATCCAGAAGGTCATGAAGCAGGCCAAAGATTACGGACTTAAGTGCCAGTTTATGGGCACCTTTTGGTCCACCGAGAAGCACCTCCTCGACCAGTTGGGCCCTTTGTCCGATGAATATATCGGGGTCACCGCCTATTCGTATTACTATCAGGATCAATATCCCATGATCAAGAAGATCCGGGAATGGGTCCAGAAACACAATCCCAAGGCCGCCGAATACCGCTCCCAGGCCTACATGCAGGTTTTTATGGGCACCACCCTGATGGTCGAGGCCTTGAAGCGGGCGGACAAAGCCGGTCCGGTTACCGGTGAAAGTCTGGTCAAGGCCCTTCAGTCTATAAAAAATTTCGATGTCGGGGGATTGATGCCGCCGGTAACCATCAGGAACAACAGCATCCCCGTGGGGCGGGTCGTTCGGGGCAATTCCAAGACCGGACGTTTCGACCCGATTACCGACTGGATTATGCTGGATTGATAACAAAAGGGTTTAAGGTTCAAGGCGCAAGGTACAAGGCTAAAGGCAAAAGGCGTGAGGCGTAAGGCGAGAAAAAAGTTATGTTTTAGCTTGATCCTTGCGCCCTGCGCCTTGGGCCTTGCGCCCGACACAATAACCCGATAAACGCAACAAACACGATGACCCAATCAACTCCTAAAACACTCCCGGCCCTGCTGAAACGCAACGCCGCCCAATATGGGGACACCAAGATAGCCCTGCGCGAGAAGGAATTCGGGATCTGGCAGTCGGTTTCCTGGCGGGAATATTATGATAAAATCAGGCACCTTTCCCTGGGGCTGGTGGCGTTGGGTTATGAAAAAGGGGATAAGCTCTCGGTCATCGGTGACAACCGTCCGGAATGGCTTTATTCCGAACTGGCCATTCAGGCCCTGGGCGGTGCGGTGGTGGGGATATTTCCGGACAGCCATCTGGAACAGGTCCAGTATATCATCGACCATTCCGATTCTGTTTTTGTCATGGTGGAAGATCAGGAACAAACCGACAAGATCCTCAACATGATCGATCAGGTCCATCAGGTCAAAAAGGTAATCGTCGACGACCTGAAGGGGATGCGCCATTACGACCATCCGGTGTTGATCCCTCTCCAAAAGGTATTGGCCATGGGACAGGAAAAGGACCGGCAGGACCCGACCCTTTTTGAAACCTGGCTTAACCAGGTCCAGGAAGACGATGTGGCCATGATCCTTTATACCTCGGGGACGACCGGTCTGCCCAAGGGGGTTATGCTCACCCATCGTAACCTGATCAGGATGATCGAAAATTTTGACCGGGTTGACCCGGCTTTTTCATCGGACAACCACGTCTCGTTCCTGCCCCTGCCCTGGGTGGGGGAACAGGCCACTTCGGTGGCCTGGAATCTCTATAAGGGAGTAACCATCAATTTCCCGGAAAAGGTGGAGACCGTTTCCCAGGACATCCGGGATATAGGACCCCACCTGTTATTGGCCCCCCCTCGCCACTGGGAGAAGATGTGTTCCGACATTCAGGTCAGGATCCAGGATGCGGCCTGGATTAAACGATGGATCTATAATGGGTGCATGCCGGCCGGCTACCACCTGGCCGATCTGAAATTACAAAATAAAAAAACCCCTTTTCATTGGAGGGTTCTGAACCGGATTTGTCATTTACTCCTTTTTAGGTCCCTCAAAAACTATCTGGGGTTGACCAATCTGAGAAATGTTTATACCGGCGGGGCCCCCATCGGGCCGGAGGTCTTCAATTTTTTTATGGCCCTGGGCATCAATATCAAACAACTCTACGGACAGACCGAAGTGACCGGAATTGCCGTGGGGCATCGCAACGACAGCGTCAAATTGAATACCGTTGGCCATCCCATGCCGGGAGTTGAATTAAAGATTTCCGATGCCGGGGAAATCCTGATTAAAGGACCAACGGTTTTCAAGGGTTATTATAAAAATGAAGAGGCCACCCGCCAGACGATCGATGCCGAAGGTTGGGTCCACACCGGGGATGAAGGGATTTTGGATGATGACGGCCAATTGGTTATGATCGACCGTCAAAAGGATGTCATGCGGTTGGCCGATGGCAGTAAGTTTTCTCCCCAGCTCATCGAAAACAAATTGAAATTCAGCCCCTATATCAACGAAGCCATGGTGGTCGGCAAGGACCGTCCCCACATTGCCGCCCTGATTATCATGGATAGGGGGAACATGGGCAAATGGGCGGAAAACCATAAATTAACCTTTACCACCTTCACCGACCTGTCCCAAAAGCCGGAGGTCTACGACCTGATCGCTTCCGAAATCCAGCGGATCAACCGGTCGCTGCCCAGGATCGCCCGGGTCAGGCGTTTTGTCATGATGTATAAAGAGCTGGATGCCGATGATGATGAAATGACCCGAACCAGAAAATTGCGCCGGGGTTTCGTGGCGGAACGGTATGCCAACCTTATCGAGGCCCTATACGGGGCCCAGGAAGAATTGCCTGTGGAATCGGAAATCCGCTATCAGGATGGGACCGGTTTTCGTATGAAGACCCTGGTCCGGATCAAAGAGGTAATAGACGAAGGATGACCCGGTCAAAGCATCTCGACAGTCTTGAGGCCTATCAATTGATCGTTGAGGATATCGCCTTGACCTTTGGAGGGATCAAGGCCCTTTCCGGGGTCACCACCGGTGTCAGGCCGGGGGAGATCTTTGCCATTATCGGCCCCAACGGCGCCGGGAAAACCTGTCTGCTGAACTGCATCAACCGCTTTTATCAACCGGAGGCCGGGAAGATCGTTTTCGAAGGACAGGACATTACCAGGATCAAGCCCCATAAAATTGCTGAACTGGGGATTGCCCGGACCTTTCAAAATGTCGAACTCTTCGGTCATATGAACGTCCTGGATAACATTAAATTAGGCCGACATGTCCATCTGAAATCAGGATTTTTTTCGGGCGGGATATACTATGGAAAAACCCGTCGCGAAGAGCTGACTCTGCGCAAAGAAATCGAGGAGACGATCATTGATCTTCTGGAAATCGAGCCGATACGTAAGCAGATCGTTCATACCCTGCCTTACGGGCTGCAGAAGCGGGTCGAATTGGCCCGGGCTTTGGCCATGAAACCCAAGATCTTACTCCTTGATGAGCCGGCCACCGGTATGAACCTGGAAGAAACCGAAGACATGGCCCGGTTTATCCTGGACATCAACGAAGAATGGGGGGTGACCATTATCCTGATCGAACATGATATGGGAATGGTCATGGATATTTGTGATCGGATCTGTGTCCTGGATTTCGGCCAAAAAATTGCCGAGGGCCGGCCGGAAGAAATCAGGCATAATGAAGAGGTTATCAAGGCCTACCTGGGCGAACAGGATCTGGCCTATTCGAGGTTGGGAGCATAAATAAAGGTTCAAGGCGTAAGGCGCAGGGCGCAAGGCAAAGGATATAAGCGAGGATATCTTCCCCCTTGTGCCTTGAGCCTTGCGCCTTGGGCCAAAGAGATTTTATGGAACCCTTATTAGTCGTCAATAACATCGAAGTCATCTATCATAACACCATTCTGGTACTGAAGGGGCTTTCCCTCCAGGTCCCGGAAGGCCGGATTGTGACCCTCCTGGGCAGCAATGGGGCCGGTAAGACGACCACCCTGAAGGCCATTTCCGGATTACTCAAGTCCGAAGACGGCGAGGTCACCGACGGCTCTATCACCTATCTGGGACAACGGATCGACCGCCAGTATCCGGAAAAGATCGTCCGGATGGGTATTTTTCAGGTCATGGAAGGCCGGCGGGTTTTTGTGGACCTGACGGTAGAGGAGAATTTGATCGCCGGAGGTCATACCAATAAAAATAGCCGCAAGATGAGAGAAGACCTCGAGGTGGTCTATGGCTATTTCCCCCGTCTGAAACAACGGAAGGGTGTCCTGGCCGGTTATATCAGCGGAGGCGAACAGCAGATGCTGGTCATCGGCCGCAGCCTCATGGCCCATCCCAGACTGATGCTCCTTGATGAGCCTTCCATGGGGCTGGCCCCGTTACTGGTGGCCGAGATCTTCGAGATCATTAAACGCATCAATCAGGAAAGAAACGTAACGATTCTTTTAGTGGAACAGAATGCCCGTTTGGCTTTAAGTATCGCCCACCATGGGTATGTCATGGAAAACGGTCGTATCGTCCTGGACGATACGGTGGAGAAACTCCGGGAAAACGCCGATATCAAAGAATTCTACTTAGGTTTGACCGAGGTGGGCAAAAAGAGCTACCGGGATGTGAAACATTACAAACGCCGCAAACGATGGCTGGCTTGAAGGAATATCCGATGGGGCTATAACAGGTCTCAGATACCTGCCGTCCCAGTATTAGACAAAACCACCCTGTTCCTTCCCCCCTTTTTAGCCTGATACAGGGCCTGATCAGCGGCCTCAACCAAATCCCTTTCGGCATTCATTCCGGGCGATGGGAAAGAGGCTACTCCGAAACTGGCCGTAATATGTAATGCCGGCTCCACCGCAAGAAAGGGCCTGGCGGCTATCTGGGAGCGAATCCTCTCACTGATCAGGATGGCCGTCTGGGCGTCGGTTTGTAAGAGGATCAGGGCGAACTCTTCTCCTCCGTACCGGGCCGCCAGATCGCTTTCCCGAATCCCCTTTTGGAGGATATCGGCCACATCTTTCAGTATAAGGTCCCCGGCCTGATGGCCATAGGTGTCGTTGACCTTTTTAAAAAAATCGATATCGACAATGACACAGGAAATTATCCCGCCGTATCGGCGCACCCGGTCCATTTCCCGGGTCAGGTGTTCGTGAAAAAAACGGTGGTTATAGAGGTCGGTCAAGCCGTCACGGTTGGCCATTTCCTGAAGTTGCCTGTTTTTTTCCTGGAGGGCTTCATAGAGCTCTTTCATCCGCAAATGGGTATTGACCCGGGCGATGAGTTCCCCGGCATCAAAGGGTTTGGTGACATAGTCTACAGCCCCCAACTCCAGTCCCTTGATCTTGTCAGCCGGTTCAGCCTTTGAGGTCAGCATGATCACCGGGATGTCCTGGGCTTGTGCCGTTGTTTTCAGTTTCTGGCAGATTTGGTAGCCGTCCATCCCGGGCAAAATGACATCCAGGAGGACCAGGTCGGGTTGGTCCCGTAAAGCCATCTCCAAACCCAGTTCTCCGGAATCAGCGGTCAGGACCTCATGGCCCTTGCCGGTCAGGATGCTTTTACCGAACTGGGTGATCAAACGGCTATCGTCGATGATCAGGATTTTACTCATAACCGGTCAGGTCCTCGTCTTCTTTATCATCCAAACGGGTATTTCCTCCAAAGGGGCCACCTCCTGGGCCGCCCCTAATTTTATGGCCGCCTGGGGCATTCCAAAAATGGTGGAAGTGGATTCGTCCTGGGCCAGGGTCCCGGCCCCTTTTTTTCTCATGGCCAGAAGCCCGCGGGCCCCGTCTTCTCCCATCCCGGTCAAAAGGATTCCTATCCCTTTTCCCCCTACCTTTTCAGCCATAGAAGAAAAAAGGACGTCGACGGAAGGCCGGTGATGGTTTACCGGTGGGTCGTCGCTCAAGGTCAGGAAAAAACCCAACCGATCTTTTTCGATCCGGCCATGGAGGCCTCCGGGTATGACCAGTCCCTGGCCTTTTTTGAGTCGATCTCCATTTCGTCCTTCCTGAACCCTTAATGGAGAGACTTGATCCAGATGCTCGGCAAAGGAAGCCGTAAACTGGGAAGGCATATGCTGGACAATAATAATCGGGGGCATATTTTCAGGTAACCGGGAGAACAGAAAAGTCAAGGCCTGGGTGCCTCCGGTGGAGGCCCCTATGCCCACTACCAGCCCGAGCATTATCTGGGAAGGGGGGCGGACCGTCTCAACTTCAGGCCCTGGAAATCCGGCGGAGGCCGGGGCGGAACGCAGCATCATGGTTCGGGCCTGGGCGGCTTCTTTGATTTTGGCCAGAAGTCTCTGAGGGAAGGTTTCTTTTTCCTCTTTTAAACCGGGGCCGGGTTTTGGGATAAAATCCACCGCCCCCAAAGAAAGAGCCCTGATTGTGGTTTGGCCATTTTCCTGGGTATAGGCGCTGACCATGATCACCGGCAAGGGGTGGGTGGACATGATCTCTTTCAAAAAAGAAATTCCATCTATCCCCGGCATCTCAACATCTAAGGTAATGACATCGGGTCGCTTCGTTTGCAAAAAGATTTTGGCCTCCTGGGGATCCTGGGCTGTGGTCACCTCCCCGATCATCGGATCAGTGGAGAGTATTTTTTTCAGCCAGGCCCGCATCAGAGGGGAATCATCGACCACCAAAACGTCAATTTTTTTCAAGGTCGACTCCTTTTCCTGAACAGGGAGCCCTTATAGGCATTTTCCTTTAAGATCAGGGCTTCATTGATATCGTGTAGTCGCTTCAGGAGGACCCGTCCTTCGGGAACAAAGAAATAGATTTTCCGTCCCCATTCCCCTCCCAGATCCTCGGCAATCAGTGGGATTTTTTCTAATTCAAAATATTTCCGGATGAATTGAATATTGGCTTCCGGGATATTGCCATCGGATTGGCGGAACTTAAGTATCGATCCACCGCCAAAACATTTTCCTTTGAGGGTCTTGCGGTCCCCCCCTTTTTTGATGATTTCTCCAATCAAAAGTTCCATGGCATAAAGGCCGTATCGTCCGATTTCGCTGACCAGGATCTCCTTGGTGGAAATGCAGCCGGGGAGCATAAAATGGTTCATCCCCCCTATTTGATTCTTGGAATCGAACAGGCAGACCGAGATACAAGAACCGAGCACGGTGCCCAGGATCTCCGTTCGATTGGTGGCATAATACTCTCCGGGATTCAAAAAATTGATCGGAAGTTTGTATTTATCACTATACCCGGTCTGCATGAAAATCCTTTTTTTAGTCGATCCTTT
Source organism: Deltaproteobacteria bacterium (assembly GCA_016219225.1). Taxonomy (NCBI): domain Bacteria; kingdom Pseudomonadati; phylum Myxococcota; class Myxococcia; species Deltaproteobacteria bacterium. The sequence goes on along the minus strand of JACRBX010000269.1, from coordinate 23,679 downwards.
GGTAAACGGTCTCTCCCAAAGATCGAAAGTCCTCTTCTTTATCGAAAATATTTTCACTGTGCCCCAGAAAAAGGAGTCCCTCAGGCAAAAGGCTTCGCCGGAAAAGCTCCAGACTCTTTTCCCGGGAAGCGGGAAGAAAATAGATCAGGACATTGCGACAAAAAATTCCATTAAAAGGTCCTAAGGAAAGCGGCCCGGGTTTATGAAGATTAAGGTATTGAAAGCTGATCATTTCCTTTAAAGCGGCCCGGGTCTTGATCCAACCGGTCCATTCCTTGACCCCTTTGAGGAAATATTTTTTTAAGGAGTCCGGGGGGATATGGGCCGCGGCCTTTTCCGGGAAAAGCCCGGTTCGGGCCTTGCTCAAGGCCTCGGAGTCGATATCCGTGGCCAGGATGCGGGGCTCGATCCAGGGATGGCTTTCTCTAAAATCGGACAGGACCATAGCTAGGGTATAGGCCTCTTCACCGGTTGCACAACCGGCACTCCAGAAAGATATTTTTTTGGGGATTTGCCCGGTCTGAACTAAAGAGGGAAGATAGGTCCGGTTCAGATATTCAAAGTGATGCTGCTCCCTGAAAAAACGGGTCTCATTGGTGGTAATCCGGTTAATCAGCTTGCCTATTTCCTCTTTATTATAAACAGGGTCTTGCAACAACCCGAGATATTCATTGAAACGGTGAAACCCCAGTTCTTTAAGCCTGGGGGAAAGCCGGGCCACAAGAAAAACCCTCTTAAAGTCTGAAATTTGAATGCCGGTCTCCTGACTGATCAGGTCTTGAAGGCCTTTAAATTCATTATCACTTAAAGAAAAATCAAGGTCGGTCATAATTCATCAACCTGTTTTATCCAGGGCCTCTATTTCCTGTTCATTCAAGAGACGGTCGGCATTAAGAAGGATCACTAAGCGGTCCTCGACGGAACCGATACCCTGAATGTAATCCTTTTGTATAGGTGTGGAGAAGGCCGGAGGAGGCTGTATGGATTCTTGGGCCAGATCGACGACATCGCTGGCCCTGTCCACAATAAGACCAACCAATCTCCCCGCCAATTCCAGGATCAAAATGACTGTATGGGCTTCATAAGGACGGAGGGGAAGGGCAAATTTTTCCCGGGGATCAAAGACCGGCAGGATCACCCCCCTTAAGTTCAGAATGCCTTTGATAAACCCTCCCATTCCGGGGACACGGGTCAAGGGGCGAAAGGCGATGATCTCTTTGATCTTCAGTAATTCCAGGGCATATTCTTCCTGATCCAGAAAGAAGGTGATATATTGAAAGCTATTTTCCATCATGGTTTTCTTCCCAAAGATCAGAATTCTTCAAATCCTTCTTCCATATCCAGGTCCTTCGCGGACAGCGGTTCCTTTTCCTGAAGGTTGGGCCGGATGAGATCTTCCTCAAGGCGGCGACGGACAGGGGGTTCAGCCCCCCGTCGATCGTTTGGTTTTGGAAGGCCCCCTTTGGATAGAGAGGGTGGATGCAATTCTGGTATGTTAACTTCTATTTCCTTTGGGAGGATGAACCCTTCTGTGGATAATTGCAGGGCCTCGGCACTGTTGGCCAACATCTGACTGGAGTGGGCCAAGTCCCCTACCAGGAGGGCATTTTGTTGCACAATATTTTGAAGCTCCAGTAAGGCCTGGTTGATCTCTTCCGAGCCTTTGGATTGTTCCTGTGAAGCCGTGGCTACCTGTGAAATATGTTCGGAAAGTCTCTGGATCAAACGCTGGATCTTCTCCAGGCTGCTGTGGGTTTCTTTTACTAATTGATGGACCGATGAGACCTTATTCAAACTGTCCTGGATGAGATCCTGGATTTCTTTAGCCGCCTCCTGGCTGCGACGGGCCAGACTGCGGACTTCATGGGCAACAACAGCAAATCCACGACCGTGCTCTCCGGCCCGGGCCGCTTCAATGGCGGCATTTAAGGCCAACAGGTTGGTTTGAAAGGTGATCTCGTTCACCAGAGTCAATATCTCGGAAATCTTTTGACTGGACTGAATAACCTGATCCATGGAAGAAGAGGTTTTTTGAAGGACTTGATTTCCCTCCAGGGCCAGATTAACGGCTTCCCTGGTCATTTGATCGGCCCGTTTGGTATTGGTGGCTGTCTGAAGAATGGAGGCGGCCATCTCCTCCATCGTGGCGCTGATTTCCTCCATGGTACTGGCCTGTTGCTGGGTCCTCTGGGAAAGATCCTGGTTTCCCCCTGATATTTGGCCGGCCAACTGGGCAACCCCCAGGGCCGCTCCTTTGGTTTGGGCTATCAGTCTTCCCATTTTGTCGAAAGTCTCATTGGTCATGACCGAGAGTTGGTCCATGATATCTTTTTTCTCTTCTGTGAGGGCTTTAACGGAAAGATCACCATCGGCCGCTTTTTGTAAAATCGTGGTGAGTATTTCGACCCTTTTTTCCAGATATTTGCGGTCGGCCTCCTCTTTTTGGGCTGTTTCTTTAATCTGGTCCTGGGCTTTTTCAATCTCGGTAATATCTCTAAAGGTTTCAAAAGCCCCTAAAATCTTCCCCTGGGAGTCTTTCAAAGGGGCCGCAGAAACCATTATAACCATAGTTTTACCTTTGCTGGTAGTGATGGAACGACTGACCCCCGAAGTCGTCTCTCCGGTTCGGAGGGCTTTTTTAAGAGCACAATCTGTTTGGCAAATATCAGAACTAAAAAGTTCATGACACTTTACTTTTCCTTCCACTTCTTGAGGATTGACCTTCGCAAGTTTAGCTGCCAACGGGTTAAGGTAGGTGACGGTCATCTCCGGATCGACGATAAAGAAAGGATCGGGAATGCCGTATTTCAGGCTGTTGGCGTATTCCATCTGATTCCGGAGGTTTTGAACCATAATGCTGAGATTGGAAGCCAAACGTCCGATGGAATCTTCTCCTTGAATAGGAATCTCCAGGTTCAGGTTCCCCTGGGCAATTTCTCCGGCCCGGTCACTTAATCTCCGGATCCTTTGGGTCATTAATTTATACAGGAGGAGATAAAGGATCAAGACGATGACTATCACCCCGAAAATCCCCAGGTACAGAACCTTCCGAAAGGAAGAGCGGACGGCCTCATACTCCTTCTGGATGTCCTGGGTAATCAGCAATCCTCCCAGGATTTTCTTTTTTGAATCGTGACACTGATAGCAGGAAGGGTCATTCAGGATCGGTTCAAAAGAGGCGATATGATAATTGTTCTTGATCCTGGTCAGGAACCCTTGATTAAAGAAAGCCCCTTGGCTAAGGGAAGTCTTAAATTTTTGATAAAGGTTCGGATCGGGAATCACTTCGGAAAGGGGTTTTTTAAAATTTTCCTGTTGATCCGAATAAACGGTCGTTTCATTGGAATGGAAGATAAAACCGTCGAGGTTCCGGGTGGTGGACCCCAGGGCCTCCAGTTGGCTGCGGACCCCTTCCATATCACCCTTGGCCATAGGGAGAAGAATGGCGGCCCTGGTAGTTAAAAGCATCTGGTGCCCAAAGTCTGAATACCTGGTGACCAGGGAATGATAATGGATGAAGTTGAAATAAAAAATTAAAGATCCCATGAGCAGGCTGATGGTAATCACCAGAATAACCAGGATCTTAAAACGTAGTGATTTTCCGAATAGTCTTACCTGTTGCAGGTTCATAGATCCCCCACCTCCAATTTAGAATGCGGATTGCGGATTCCTGAATTATGAAAATTTCAAAAAAGGCTTTTCTTTACCAGATTTCAAATAGTTTAAATTGGGAAATTCCCATACCATTCAATTAAGTCCTCAATCCCCAAAGATCATTCGGTCCAGGCCGAAAATATCCAGGATCAGGCAAACACTTCCGTCGCCCAGAATAGCCCCCCCGGCAAACCCCGGAATGGAACGGAAATTGGTCTCCAGGCCTTTAATAACCACTTGGCGGGTTTCCAGGATTTGATCGGCCAGGAGGGCGAACCGCCTCCGGTGACTGTCCAAAATTAAGGCGATTTTTTTGCTATCCTTCCTGGTTTCGCCGGGAATCCCCAATATCTTTTCCAAGCGAACAGCCGGGATATACCGTTCTTCAAAACGGAGCACTTCTTCCCGGGCCTCAATGGTTTTGAGGTCCTGGTCTTTTATAACCCGGACCTTCAGGACCGAAGGCAGGGGCACAATATAAGGTTCTCCTCCCACGTCAATCCGTAGACCTTCCATAACCGCCAGGGTCAAAGGGATACTGAAGGTGATGGTTGTCCCCTGACCGGGGGCCGAAGAAATTTCAATCTGGCCGCCTATGCGGGAAATCTGGTCCCGGACGACATCCAGCCCGACCCCTCTACCGGAAAGATCGGTGACCTCCCGGGCCGTTGAAAAACCAGGAAGCAGGATAAGTCGCTGCAGTTCAGCCGAAGCAGGTCTGCTCCCCGAAGGGAGGAGTTTTTTTTCCACCGCCTTCTGGTAGATCGCTTCCTCGTCCAGCCCCCGGCCGTCGTCCTCAATTTGGATATAAATTTTCCCCTCTCTTTGAAAGGCCTTGATGGCCAGGAGACCCAGAGGGGCCTTATTGCTTTTTCGTCGTTCCTCCGGTGTCTCGATTCCATGGCCGATGCAATTCCGGATACAGTGTTTCAATGGATCAGTTATCTGCTCGATCAGATCCTTGTCCAGTTCGGTCTCCGTCCCATGAATCTCGCATTTTATTTCTTTTCCTTCCTCGATGGCCAGATCCCGGGCCATCCTTTGGAGTCTCTGGAAGGTCCCTTCCAAAGGAAACATCCGAACCCGCATGACCTGTTCCCGGATTTCTTTTAAATTTTGGGCCACCCGGTCCATTTCTTCCCACAAAATTCGGGAAGCGTACTGACCTTTTTCTTCCAGTTCATGGGATACTCTGGATTGATTCACCGATAACTCTTCTATTAAATTGGCCAGGTGATCCAATTTCTGGGTGTCCACCCGAATGGTGGATCTTCGGAGCAGGGAACGGCTTTTTTCCTGACTGGCCATAATCTGCGAAAGGGCCTCTGGTGCGACCTTCCCTTTTTCCAGAAGTACCTGTCCGATTTTTTTTTGATCCTGCAAGGCTTCCTGTAAGTCTTCCGGATTAATAATTCCTTCATCGAGAAGAATGTCACCGATCCGTTTGTCGGCCAATGAACGATCGATTCCCTCTGGAAATTCCTGGGTGACATCCTGAAGGGTTACCTGATTCCCTTCCATAACAAAACAAAAGACCTCTTCTATGGAAGTAAGGGGTTCCTCGGTGCGAAAAATGATTTTCCAGTTAAGATAAAGGGTAAAGGGATTAATCTCCCCAAGCCCGGGGACCCGGGAACAATCCGTCTGGACCTGGACCATTTCTCCCAGATATTGGAGTTCCTTCAGGAGCATCAAGGGGTCTTGGCCTGAAAAGAATAAATCCTCATGAAAGGAGAGGGAGATCCTGTAGAAATGCTCCCTCTTCTCAATAGCCAGGGGAACAGGACTTGCGACCGGAGGGGGTTCTTCTGCAACTTGAAGTCCCATAAAACGGGCCAGTTGTTCTTTTTGGGCCGAAAGTTCGGTCGGGGAGATGGCCTCTTCTCCCCGGGAAACCTTTTCGACCATGGTGCGCAGCAACCCCTGTCCGGTCAGGAGGTGAGATATAAGGGATCGGGAAGTTGGAAGCCGGCCGCTGCGCAACCTTTCGAGGAGGTTTTCCAGGAGATGGGCATACTCTGAAATTGAATCAAAGCCGACCATGGCGGCACTGCTTTTCATGGTATGGAAGGCCCGAAAAACTTCCTGGACCAGGGCCGGATCTTCAGGTGCCTCTTCCAGAGCCAGCAGGTTTTTCTCGATTCTCTGGAGAAGGTCTTCGGCCTCTGAAAAATAAATCTCTAAGAGTTCGTTACTTTCCAAAGATAATTACCTGATAAATTTTTTTATGACCCAGAGCAATTGTTCGGGGCGAAAGGGTTTAAGCAGCCAACCGGCGGCCCCGGCGGCTTTGGCCTGATCTTTCAAACTTCTCCCGGTTTCGGTACTCAATACTAAAATGGGGACGAATCGAAAAGAAGTGGTCTTTACTTCCTGGATAAAACGAATCCCATCCATAACCGGCATATTGATATCGGTAATGATGAGGGAGATGGAGGTTCCTTCTTCCTTCAGCCTCTTGAGTATCTCCAAAGCCTCCTGGCCGTTTTCGGCCTCGGTGATCTGATAGCCGGCATTTTCTAGACAGAAGGTCAGGGAGGTCCGCAGGGTAGGAGAATCATCCACCACCAGGATATGCCTATCCATTTTTTAGCCTCGCAGTTTTAAAAAAGTGGTTAATCCTAAAAGGTCGGCCGATTCCAGGATGGCAGAAGGGACTTCCTGAAGGACCAAAGGGCGATTTCCCAGGGACTTCTTTAAGGCCACTATAAGCTGAAAGGCTGCAGTGTCCAGGTAGGTCAAGTCCTTACAGGTTATAGCGACTTCCCCCTGTTCATCCAGGGCCGACAGAAGCAGTTCCTGGAGCCGTTCCAGATTATGGAGGGTATATTCTCCATGAAGGACGATATTGAGGGGCATAGTCAAATCGTTTTTTGAGCCCTGTTTTTTTTAAGTTCGAAGATTTGAAAAATTCTATAAAATTTTTAGCATTAAATTAAGACTAAAATCAATAAAAAAGACTTCCTGGCCCACCTTTCACTGGTAGATAGCCATAAAGACTATTTAATTAGTATGGTTCTTTTTTATTGACAGAAACCAGGATTTTTTGTAAAGGATAGTGAATTTGTGCCTGGTAAGGCTGACGCGCTCTCTGTAAAACTATCTGATTAGGAGGTCACCATGACTTTTCCGGCTTTTGTCGAAGGACCCCTGGTATGGATTGCTTTTTTAACCTTCCTTTTTGGAAGCACCTTGCGTCTCATCTTTTTCTTTACCCTGAGCAGCAAAAAAGACAAGCCCATCTATCGTTTTTTCAGCCTCAAATGGATGCTCCTTTCCGTTGTCCGCTGGCTTTTACCCGCCAACCCAGATCTCAAAAAAAACCCTATCTTTTCCGTTCTGGGTTATGTCTTCCACATTTGCCTTTTGGCGGTGCCCCTTTTTTACAGCGCCCATATGATGCTCTGGGAAGAAAGCCGGTTTAAATGGAAATGGTGGACCATGCCTGATACCTGGGCCGATTGGATGACTTTGGCCCTCTTGGCGATAGCCCTCTTTTTTATCCTTCGCCGGATCGTTTTGCCCAGTGTCCGGATCATTTCCACCCCTTCCGACTATTTGCTGGTAATCATCTGTGCCTTGCCTTTCCTGACCGGTTATCTCAATACCCATCCGGATGGGGCCGCTTACCAGTGGGCGACCTCGGCCCTTCCCTTTTATGGACAATATGGAAACCAGATCCATATCATGTCCGGAGCCTTGATGTTGATGGTGGTTCCCTTTACTAAACTCTCTCATTGGGTCATGTTCTTTGTCTCTCGATCGGTTACCGGTATGGAGTTCGGCAGAAGGAATTATTCCGTTTAGTTCGAAAATGCCGTTCGTCGTTCGGCGTTCGGCGAAAACAATTTTCATGATTCGTGGTGCCCCTAAACGGGCATTAGGGCTTAATACTAAACAAACGGAGGGACCAACCTATGGCTGAAGCCCAAAAACAACCCTTAACCATTAACCCGGAATCCATTCGCCAGGCGGTCGATGCCCGCCTGAACGCCCGCCTGAAAATGTGGATGAGGATCTGTGCCCACTGCGGTCTTTGCGCCGACACCTGCCACTTCTTTTTGGCCAAGAACAAAGACCCCAGGATGGTCCCTTCCTTTAAGGCCCAAAAGTTGAAGAAACTGGTCAAGAAGAAAGGGAAAGTGGACGAGCCGTTTATGCAGGAGCTGTACGATACGGCCTTTGGAGAATGCACTCTGTGCCGGCGTTGCACCCTTTATTGTCCTTTTGGGATCGATATGGCCATGATGGTGGCTACCCTTCGTGGTATTCTTACCTCCCAGGGTATGACCCCCGAAGGGCTGAAGGCAGCCATCCAAAACTACCTGGAAACGGGAAACCAGATGGCCGTCAGCGAAGAAGACTGGGTGGAAACCCTTAAATGGATGGAAGAAGAGCTGCAGGAGGAACTTCCGGGAGCGACTATCCCCATTGATAAAAAAGGGGCCAACATCATGTATACCGTCAATGCCCGGGAGCCCAAATATTATCCCCAGGATATCCAGATGGCGGCCAAGATTTTTCATGTCGTCGGGGAGGACTGGACCTTCCCCAGTAAACCGGGCTGGGATGATACCAACCTGGCCATGTTTGCCGGGGACATTAAAAGTGCTACTTATATTGTTAAATTAATCAAGGAGGCCGCCGAGGAACTGCAAGTCAAACGAGTAGCCATAACCGAGTGAGGCCACGCCTACCGGGCCGTTCAGTTTGAAGGGCCGATCTGGTTAAGTGGCGATTATAAATTTGAGGTCGTTCACAGCGTCCAACTTTTTGCCGAATATATTCGCGACGGCCGTCTGAAATTCACGCATAAGATCAAGGAGCCTATCACCTATCAGGACCCCTGCAATGTATCCCGCAGTGGGGGGTTGGCAGAGGAGGCCCGGTATATTATCGGTCATATTGCCGAAGACTTCCGGGAAATGACCCCCCATGGGAATGACAACTACTGCTGTTCCGGCGGCGGAGGGGCCATCCCCATGGGCCCCCCCTTTAAACGACGCCGCATGGAGGCCGGCAAGGTCAAGGCCGACCAGATCAAGGCCACCGGGGCCAAGATCGTCATCTGTCCCTGTCATAATTGTTATGACCAGGTACGGGATCTGAGCAAGGAATACGATCTGGGGATAAAAGTCATGTCCTTCAAGGAGATCTTTGAAGAGATCATGTATATCCCGGAGGAATTGAAGGCCAAAGAAGAAGAGGCAGGGGAAGAAAGTTCGGAGTAATTAGTTCGGAGTTTGCAGCAAGAACAAAAAATAAAAAAGGCCGCCAAAAATGGGCGGCCTTTGTCTTTTACTGCGGATTAATAACTCCGCAATCCACATTCCGAAATCCGAAATCACACCTGGGGTCTGGGCAGGAGCCCGGCCATTTCCACGATCTCCGGGACCCGTTCTTCCCATTCGATGGCCATGACATGGACCCCGGCGATCCCTTTCATCTCTTTCAGACGCTGGATGGTTTCGATGGCTATAGCGATCCCTTCCTTGGTCTGATCTTTTTTTGGGACCCCTTTCAGGCGGTTGATCACCTCCACCGGCACATCCATCCCCGGTACCAGGTTCTTCATGTAGTTGGCCATACCAACGGATTTCATCGGGGTCACCCCGCCCAGGATATAGACCTTTTCATCCAGGCCCATATCCCGCACCTGCTGCATGAATCGCTCAAACCGGTCCAGGTTGTAGATGCACTGGGTCTGGACAAAGTCGACCCCGGCGGCCACCTTCTTGCCCAGACGGATGGCCCGGAATTCGGCCGGGTCGGCAAAGGGGTTGGCTGCGGCCCCGATAAACATCTTGGGAGGGGTGTCGATGGCCTGATCGTTGATGAACTTCCCCTCATCCCGCATTTTCTTGACGGTCTGAAGGAGCTGCATGGAGTCCAGGTCAAAAACGTTTTTAGCCGAGGGATGATCCCCGAATTTTTGATGATCCCCGGAAAGGCAGAGCATATTGCGAACCCCCAGGGCATAGGCCCCCAGGATATCGCTCTGGAGGGCGATCCGGTTCCGGTCCCTGACTACCATCTGCAGGTTCGGCTCCAACCCTTCCTGCATTAAAAGAAGGCATCCGGCAAAACTGGACATGCGAACCACCGCAGTCTGATTGTCGGTAACATTCACCGAATCCACGACCCCTTTTAAGAAGGCCGCTTTTTTCCGGACCACATCCGGATTGGCACCCCTCGGGGGACCGCATTCCCCGGTAACGGCAAAATGACCGCCGGTTAATACCTTTTCTAATCTGCTTCCCGATTTCATAGCCTTAAATCCTCCCTGATCATTTTCCTGGGTCCGCCGTCCCGGCTGGTCGTCCAATCCTTACAGGGGACAACCTGGGTCATCTGATCCAGTTGTCCTAAACCCTTGAGACGGTCATAGATCAACTGCCAGACACAGTCCACCTCTTTACTGATTTCGCACTTGCCATTGGCCGATCCGCCGCAAGGTCCGTTTAAAAGACTCTTGGAACATCGGGTAATGGGGCACAAGGTGCCGAAGTTATGGATAATACAAGAGCCGCAGGCCTGGCAGAATTCCGCAAAGACCCCATGTTCCCGGGATCCCCCGATAAAGGTTGTATTGAGCCCCGGGAAGACCATCTTATCCATATATCGGGCGGCGATATATTGGGGTCCGACGGTACAGGCAATGGAAAGAACGGCATCCCGATCTTTAATCATATTTTCCAATTGATCGATATATTCGGGATCGCATTGGCGTTCCAGAGTGATTTCCTGGACATCCACCTCCTGTCCATCCTTTTTTCGACTGATCCTGATTTCCGAGGCCAGGATTTCAACCTCTTTCTTGCCGCCTGTAGTGCAAACGGTCACGCAACCCTTGCACCCGGCTACCAGGATCTTTTTATAGGGCTGGAGCATGGCCAGGATTTCGTTTAAAGGTTTTCTTTCGGCAACTACCATGGTTTTCCTCCCACACTAAGTTATTAGCTTTGTAAGTTAAACAAAAATTAAGTTCGGAGTTCGGAGTTCGGAGTAAGTTTATTGAAAAATATCATTAAAAGTCCACACCGCACTCCGAACTAATAACTCCGAACTAAAAGCTTCTCATGCCGCTTTATCCATGGTCCCGACCGGACTGGGACCTAACGCCTTGATCTTATCGGTCATTTCCCGGGCGATCTCGGCAAACCGGGGACCCTGGGCGGCCGAGAGGTTATACATCTCGACCCGTTCCGGCTCAAGGCCTAATTCAGTCAGGATCTTTTTAACCTGTCCGACCCGTTTGCGGGCCTTCAGATTACCGCTGATATAGTGGCAATCCCCTTCCAGACAACCGGCCACATAGACGCCGTCCGCCCCTTCCTCAATGGCATTGAGCAGGTGGATCACATCCACCCGGCCGGTGCAAGGGACCATGATAACCCGAATGTTGGTTGGATATTGCAGCCTCATCGAACCTGCCAGGTCCGCTGCGCTATAGGCTCAGTATTGGCAGCAGAAGGCCACGATCTTGGGTTCAAAATGATGGGTCATTCGTAAACTCCTTTTCTAATATAATTATTGACGGTACAAGGCGCAAGGCGCAAGGCCCAGGGCAAAACCCATTAAGAAAGTTTTCCTTTCACCTTGGACCGTGTCCCTTATGCCCTGAGCCTGATTTTTTATGCTGCGATCAGGGCCTGGACCTTGGCCAGGACCTGTTTGTCGGTAAAGTGTTGCAGGTTGATGGCCTTGCCCGGACACTCTGAAACACAAACCCCGCATCCTTGACATTTGGTGACATCGATTTCAGCCGCCCCCCGATCTCCGATGACCGGGACCCTGAAAGGACAAGCCCTGACGCAGGTCAGACAGACGGCGCAAAGATCTTCCTGAACCACAGCCACCACCCCGCCGACCTTGATGGTCTCTTTGGCCATAAGGGTCAAGGCCCGGCCGGCCGCGGCCTGGGCCTGGGCGATACTTTCATCGATGGGTTTGGGATAATGAGCCAGACCGCAGAGATAAATCCCGTCCGTAGCAAAATCCACCGGCCGCAGTTTCATGTGGGCTTCCAAAAGGAAGCCTTCATTATTCAAGGAGACCTTAAAGATTTCGGTCAACTCCTTTACCGGATTGGGGATTACAGCCGAGGCCAGGGTCACCAGATCCGGCGTCAGGGTAAGCAGCCGGCCCAAGACGTGATCCATTACGGTAACGGTCATCTGGCCGTCTTCTACCCGGACCTCGGGTTTGCTTTCCAGGTCAAAACGGATAAACAGGATGCCCTGGTTTCTGGCTTCCCGGTAGAGGTCTTCCCGGACCCCAAAGGTCCTCATATCCCGGTACAGAATCACAATATCCATTTCGGGATTGATTTTTTTCAAGGTCAGGGCGCTTTCTACACTGTGGGTGCAACAAAGCCGGCTGCAATAAGGCCGCTCCGGTTCCCTGGAGCCGACACACTGGATAAATACCGCCGATTGGGCTTTGGATATTTTTTCCTCCCGGGCCATAATGGCCTGGTCCAATTCCAGAGCGGTCATGATCCTGGAATCCTGTCCATAGGCATAAACATCCGGTTTCCATTCCTGACCGCCGGTGGCCAGGATGACGGCCCCATGAAGGATTTCCTGGGTTTGTCCGCCCTGGCTCAGAATGGTGGTATAATTTCCAATAAATCCCGAGGACCGGGCCACTTCGGTGTTGTAATGCACCTCGATCCGGGGATGATCTTTGACCGATGCAACCAGAGTTTTAACATAACCCTGGATATCCTCTCCTCTCCAGGTATGCCGAAGCTTGAGGGCCGTTCCGCCCAGGGTATCGCTTCTTTCCACCAGATGAACGGGATACCCCTGCTGGGCCAGATTGAAAGCAGCCGTCAAACCGGCCACTCCGCCTCCAATCACCAGGATCGATTTGGTCAAGCCAAAAGAGATCTTGTGCAGGGGTTCCAGCAGAGAGACCCGGGCCACGGCCATGCGCACCAGATCCTTGGCCTTGGCAGTGGCCGCTTCGGGATTGCCCTGATGGACCCAGGTATCCTGGTCGCGGATATTGGCCATATCAAAAAGGTACTGATTCAGGCCGGCCTCCCGGATGGTCTGCTGGAATAAGGGTTCGTGGGTCCTGGGGGAGCAGGAGGCTACCACCACCCGGTTAATCCCCTTTTCCTGTATGACTGTTTTCATCTTTTCCTGGGTATCCTGGGAACAGGTAAAGAGGTTGTCTTCCACGTGGACCACATGGGGCAGGGATTTGGCATATTCCCGGACTGCCGGGACGTCGGCCACTCCCCCGATATTGATGCCGCAGTTACAGACAAAGACCCCTACCCGGACATCCTGCCCGAGGACATCGATCTCCGGAGGAAGTTCCTGATGACGGACTAATTGTCCCCTGGCCTCGGCCAGGGATTCAGTAGCCGCACAGGCCGCTGCCGAGGCCTCCATAACCGCCTGAGGGATATCCTTGGGACCGTCAAAGGCCCCGCAGGCATAAATTCCCGGCGTTTCGGTGGTCACCGGTGCGAAACTGCTTACTTTGGCGAATCGATTATGATCCAGAGGGACCCCTAATTTTTCGGCCAGGGCGATGGCCTCCGGCGAGGTCTCCAACCCTACGGAAAGGACCACCATATCGAATTCTTCATTCAAGACTTCCCCGGTTTCCGTCACATACTGAAGGAGGAGATTGTTGTTCTCCGGTATCGGATCTATGGAATGGATCCGGGAGCGGATGAAACGTACTCCCCGTTCCTCCTGGGCCCGGTTGTAATATTTTTCAAATTCCTTCCCATGGGTCCGCATATCCATGAAAAAGATAGCCGTATCCAGGGGGTGAGGGCTGTGTTCCTTAGCAATAACCGCTTCTTTGATGGCGTACATACAGCAGACCGCCGAACAATAGCCATGGTCGCAGTGATTGATATCTCTGGAACCGACACACTGCAGCCAGGCGATCTTTTGCGGTTCCTTGTGGTCCGAAGGACGAACCAGGTGACCTTCAAAAGGTCCGGAGGCCGACAAGATCCGCTCAAATTCCATGCTGGTCACCACATTGGGGAAATGGGCATAGCCATAGGGTTCATAGAGGGAAGGATCGAAGGGCTGGAACCCTGGGGCCATGACCACGGAACCGACTTCGACAGTCCGCTCAATGGGCTTCATTTCGTGATCGATGGCCTTGGCCAGACAGGCGTCAACACATTGGTAACATTCGGAACAGATTCCGCATTTAAGGCATCTTTCGGCTTCTCTCCTGGCCCGCTCCTCGGTAAAACCCAGGGCGATCTCCTGGTAGGTCCCCCGGCGTTCGGAGAGATCCTTGGTCGGCATGGCCTGACGGGGTTTAAGGACTTCTCCTTCGGTCTCCGGTTTGACAAAAGACCAATCCTTTTCCCGATCGACCTTAAGATCCAACTGGTTTATAAAGCGATGGATGCTCTCAGCCGCCTCCTTACCACAGGCCACGGCTTCGACTACCGATTTCGGCCCGTAGAAAAAATCACCGCCGGCAAAAACTCCGGGGAGACTGGTTTCCAAGGTCAATGGATCGACTTCAATGGCCCCTCTGGGGGTGAACTTCAATCCTTGATCGGAAACCCCTTCCAGGTCGGCCTGCTGACCGATGGCCACAATAGCCGTATCCACTTCCCAGGAAGAAGTAGTCTTTTCATCATAACTGGGGTTGAACCGTTTCTGGTCGTCAAAAACAGCCACACATTTTTTAAAGGAAACAGCCGATAGAATCCCGCCTTTTTCGGTAAACTGCAAAGGACCCCAGCCGTTTTCGATGATGACGCCTTCGGACAGGGCCTCCTCGACTTCATAATCCCAGGCCGGCATTTCCTGCCTTTGTTCCAGACAGACCAGCCGGACTTCTTCAGCCCCCTGCCTGAGGGCGGTCAGGGCCACATCAATGGCCACATTGCCCCCACCGATAACCAGGGTCCTTTTCCCGACCTTAATATCTTCTCCAAGGGCCGCTGAACGGAGGAAATTCACCCCTTCCAGGACTTGGGGAAGGTCTTCTCCGGGGACTCCCAGGCCGCGGCTCTTGTGTAAGCCGAGGGCCAGATAGACGGCCTGGAACCCCTGGTTTTTCAACGCATCCAGGGTAAAATCCCGGCCGAAGGCCATCCCGGTCTGCATCTCCACCCCCAGGTCTTTGATGACCTGGATCTCGGCCTGCAAGGTTTCCCGGGGCAGACGGTAGGCCGGTATGCCGACGGCCATCATTCCCCCTAAAACGGGCAGCTTTTCGAAGAGGGTCACCGGATAGCCTTTTTGGGCCAGATAATAAGCGGTCGTTAATCCGGAAGGGCCTCCACCGATTACCGCCACTTTTTCATCCCTTGGTTCGGCGATGGAAGGGACGTAGCGGTCGGCCGCATTCAGGTCCAGATCGGCTACAAAGCGTTTCAGGTATTCAATGGCCAGGGGTTCGTCCACCTGCCCCCGGGTACATTGGGCCTCACAGGGATGGTGGCAGACCCGCCCGCAGACCGCCGGGAAGGGCATTTCCTGCTTGATTAATTTCAAGGCGTCCTTGTCCCGGCCCTGGGCGATCAGGGCGATAAAACCCTGAATGCTGATATGGGCCGGACAAGTGGCCTTACAAGGAGCGGTTCCCCTTTTTTCAATGGCAAAGGCACTGGGCATGGCCTGGGGATAGAGCTTGTAGGCGGCCTTACGGTTTCGCATCTCCTGATCAAAGCGGTTCGGCAGATCGATGGGGCAGACCTTGGTGCATTCGCCGCAGGCCGTACATTTGGAGGGATCCACAAAGCGGGGATTCTGCCGGACCTTGACCTGGAAATTGCCCGGTTCTCCGGAAATCCCCTCGATTTCACTGAGGGTCAAAAGTTCGATATTCAAGTGCCGGCCGCATTCTACCAGCTTAGGGGAGATGATACACATGGAACAGTCATTGGTCGGAAAGGTCTTGTCCAGTTGGGCCATCACCCCGCCGATGGCTGAATTTTTCTCTACCAGATAGACATAATATCCGGATTCGGCCAGGTCCAGGGAGGCCTGTATACCGGCGATGCCCCCTCCGACCACCATGACCGCTCCCACTTTTTTGGTTTCTACTTCTGCCATATAATCTTGTCCTTGTAAATTTATTAAGTTGGTTTCTTATATTTTCGTATCAGTTTAGTTTTTTGAAAAACGTCGATAACCTCTCCGTCATTCCGGTGAAAACCGGAATCCAGGTTCTTTTCGACTCAGCATAACACCTGGATTCCGGTTTTCACCGGAATGACGTGCGTGCAAGTCAGGATTTTCAAATAAAAATTTCAAGTTTTTCAAATATCCTTATAACTCCAACCCGCCGTTTGAATGTGGAAAAAAGTGAACCACCCGGGAGGGCCTTGAGGAGGATCAAAAATAAAAGGCCCAGGGAGGGTTTCCCCGGGCCTTGTTCAAACCTAAAATAATCCCTTGGTCTTTCCGGTCTTGACATCCACATCGATTCGGCGGAAGGCCGGATCTGAGGACGTTCCGGGCATGAGGGTAATGGCCCCGGCCACCGGGCAGAGGAATTTCGCCCCCGAATAGATCAAGACATCCCGGACCGGAAGCTTCCAGCCCTTAGGCACCCCTTTTCTGGCCGGATCGTGGGTCAGGCTCAGATGGGTCTTGACCATCATGGTGGCATAATCATCATATTTGGGATCGCCTTCCAGCATCTTGGCTTTGGCTTCGGCCTCGGCCGTCCAGGAGACTCCATCGGCCCCGTAGACTTCCTTGGCAATCTTGGCTACCCGGTCCCGCAGTTTCATTTCTAATGGATAGAGGAACTTGAATTTTGATTTATCCTTACAGGCATCAATGACCGCATCGGCCAATTCCAGTGCCCCGTCGCCGCCATCGGCCCAATGGGTAGAAAGGGCGCAACGGGCTCCGGCCTTTTCGGCTGCTCTTCGGACCGTGGCGATTTCATCCTTGGTGTCGGTATGGAAGGCATTGATACAGACCACCGGGTTCATCCCTGATTTGCGGATGATTTCGATACAATGAACCATGTTGGCCACACCCTTTTCCACCAGGCCGACGTTTTCCTTGGTGTATTCTTCCGGCAGGGCCAATCCGGCTACGACTTTGGGTCCGCCGCCGTGCATCTTCAAGGCCCGGATGGTGGTGGTCAAAACCGAAACATGGGGTTTGAGCCCGCTGTAACGCGATTTTACGTTCCAGAATTTTTCAAAACCGATATCAGCCGCAAATCCACTCTCGGTGACATGATAATCAAAGAGCTTCAGCCCGACCCGGTCGGCGATGATTGAGGACTGGCCCACGGCGATGTTGGCAAAAGGGCCGGCATGGACCATACAGGGTTGATATTCAGCCGTACAAAGCAGAGTGGGATTGATGGATTGGACCATGAAGGCGGCCATGGCTCCGCCAACCTGCAGGTCGCCGGTGGTAACGGGTTTCCCTTTCTTATCAAAGGCTACGGTAATCTCATCCAGGCGTTTGCGCATATCGGCCAGATCATTAACGATGGACAAAATAGCCATGACCTCGGAGGATACGGCAATGCCGAATTTGGATTGCATCATGTAGCCGTCCATCCGGCCGCCGATGCCGATGATGATATTCCGCATAGCCTGGGCGCAGAAATCCATGATCCAGCCCATCTCCACCCGGGTGGGGTCGATATCCAGGCGCCGCATCTTGGTCAGCCGTTTCAACTGTTCATCATTGTAGTTGCGCTCATGCTGCATCCGGGCCGTCATAGCTACCATGGCCAGGTTATGGGCATTCATGATGTTATTGATATCGCCGGTTAGACCCATGGAAAATTCGGTCATGGGGATCAAAAGGGCATTCCCGCCGCCGGCTGCTGTTCCTTTGATATTCATGGTCGGGCCGCCCGAGGGTTGACGCAGGGCACCGCCCACACTGACCCCTCTTTTCCCCAAACCCTCCATAAGACCGCAGGAGGTGGTACTTTTCCCTTCCCCTAAGGGGGTCGGGGTGATCGCGGTCACTTCGATGTATTTCCCGTCCGGTTTGTCCTTGAGACGGTTCGTGATTTTCATGAAATCCAGCCTGGCCAGGCGGCCAAAAGGGATCACTTCGTCCTTCTGAAGCCCTAATTTTTCGCGCCACTGATCAGCCGTGGGCATGTTTTTTTCGGCAGCTTCGGAAATCTGCCAGTCCTTCATTTTCACTGCATTGTACGCCATATGAAACATCCTCCTTGTTAAAGTATTTTAGACTTAAAAGAAAAAGCTTTTATTTCTTATATTGACTTGTGTTCATTATCACAAAGAATATTTACCGTCAAGCTTTTATAGATGGTTTTAATAGGGTTAAAATATTTTTTTGACAGGACCGGGTTACTGTGTTAAAAATCAGTTTTTACTAAAAACAAAGAGAATTTAGAATAAGGAGTGATCCCGTGTTTGAGATCTTAAAAAAAGAAGAATTGGCCCAGGGGACGGTCGTCAGCAATGTCATCCAGGCCCCAATGATTGCCCGAAAGGCCAAACCAGGCCAATTTGTCATTATCCGGGTCAACGAGACCGGCGAACGGATTCCTTTGACGATGGCCGATACGGATCCTCAAGCCGGGACCATTACCCTGATCTATCAGGTGGTCGGAAAATCGACGGCTTTGATGAAATCCCTAAAAGAAGGCGAGGCCTACCAGGACATCTGCGGGCCTTTAGGGCAGCCAACACACATTGAAAAATGGGGGACCGTCATCTGTGTGGGGGGAGGAACAGGGGTAGCGGTCCTGCATCCCATTACCAAGGGGATGAAAGAGGCCGGGAATCAGGTAGTGGCCATTATCGGGGCCAGGACCAAAGACTTGCTGATTCTCGAAGACCGGATGGCCCAGGCCTCGAACGAACTGCGGGTCTGTACCGATGATGGGTCCTATGGCCATCATGGATTTGTTACCGAGGTTTTAAAAGAATACCTGGATAAGAAGGACCCTATCGCCTTGATCGTAGCCATCGGACCGGTTCCGATGATGAAATTTACCTGTAAACTGACTCAGGGATATGGGGTAAAAACTATGGTCAGCCTGAATCCCATCATGGTGGATGGGACGGGGATGTGTGGCTGCTGCCGGGTAACCGTGGATGGGATCACCCGCTTTGCCTGTGTCGACGGTCCTGAATTTGACGGCCATTTGGTCAATTTTGAAGAATTGATACAAAGGCAGCGGGCCTACCTGGAACAGGAAAAACAGTCCCTGGAGCGGTTTCAGAAATCCGGCTGCCAGTGTAACAAGTAATAATTGGAGGAATTAACGTGGCCGAAGAATTAAAAAAGAAAGAAAAAGTCCCCAGACAGAAAATGCCCGAACAGGAACCCAAGGTCCGGGCCAGGAATTTTGACGAAGTCCCCCTGGGCTATAGTCCGGAGACGGCCCAATTAGAGGCCGGCCGGTGTCTGCAGTGCAAGAAACCTTCTTGTGTAGAAGGCTGTCCGGTCCAGATCGATATTCCGGGTTTTATAAGACATATCAAAGAGGGAGATTTTTCCGGGGCTATCATGAAGCTCTGGGAAAAGACCAGTCTGCCGGCCGTCTGCGGCCGGGTTTGCCCTCAGGAGAGCCAGTGCGAGGCCTTGTGCATTTTGGGCAAGAAGGATGAACCGGTGGCCGTCGGCCGGCTGGAACGCTTTGCTTCTGATTGGCAACGGACTAAGGGGGAATTCAAGCTCCCGGAAAAGGCCGCCCCCACCGGCAAAAAAGTGGCCGTGGTCGGTTCCGGTCCCTCCGGTCTGACCGTGGCCGGGGACCTGGTCCTTAAAGGACACCAGGTTACGATTTTTGAGGCCTTCCATAAAACCGGCGGGGTATTGATCTACGGTATCCCGGAATTCCGTCTCCCCAAGGCCATTGTTCAGGCCGAGGTGGATATCCTGGAAAAACTTGGGGCCGAGGTGGTCTGCAATGCTGTTATCGGCCGGACCTTGACGGTAGACGAACTCTTTGCCGACGGTTTTGATGCAGTCTATGTCGGGGTCGGGGCCGGGCTGCCGGTATTCATGAATGTCCCGGGAGAGAATCTGATCGGCATCTATTCGGCCAACGAATATCTGACCCGTTCCAATCTGATGAAGGCCTACCGCTTTCCGGAATACGATACCCCCATAGTCTTCGGTAAAAACGTGGTGGTCCTGGGGGCCGGGAATGTGGCCATGGATTCGGCCCGGACGGCCTTACGATTGGGGGCCGAGAGTGTCAAGATCGTTTACCGCCGTTCCCGGGATGAAATGCCGGCCAGGGGAGAGGAGATCCACCATGCCGAGGAAGAAGGGGTGGAAATGCATCTGTTAACCAATCCCACCCGCTTTCTGGGAGACGATCAGGGCCGGGTGGTAGCCATGGAATGTATAAAAATGGAACTGGGGGAGCCCGATGCCTCAGGACGCCGGAGGCCCATTCCCATTCAGGGCTCGGAATTCACCATGGAGACCGATTTAGTGGTCATTTCCATCGGCGCCGGGCCTAATCCTTTGATCACCTCAACCACCAAAGGACTACAAACCAATAAGAGAGGTTATATTATGGCCGATCCCAAGACCGGGAAGACCTATAAAAAAGGCGTCTGGGCCGGGGGAGATATCGTTACCGGATCAGCCACGGTTATTCTGGCCATGGGGGCCGGCCGAATCGCCGCCAATTCCATGCATGAGTATTTGACGGTAGGATGGTGAAAAAGGCAGGCAAGGGGCTATAGGCGATGGGCTATAGGAAAACAATTATTAATCGGTTCCTTCTTTCCGATATTTCGTGCCTTGTGCCCTTTGCTTTTAACCTATAGCCTTTTGCCTGTTTTTTATTATGATCGACGTCCAAAGCCAAAAAGACGACCGCCAGATCCCCATCGACAAGGTGGGGGTCAAAAACATCCGTTACCCGATCACGGTCCGGGACAAGGAGAACGGTTTTCAGCAGACCGTGGCTAACATCAATATGTATGTCAATCTGCCTCATGATCATAAAGGGACTCACATGAGCCGCTTTATCGAGGTCTTGAGTGAATACCGCCGCCAGGTCACCCTGGAAAACTTGAATGCCATCCTTGAGGAACTCAAGAACCGTTTGAACGCCGAATCAGCCCATTTAGAGGTCACTTTCCCCTATTTTATCACCAAGAAGGCCCCGGTCACCCAGGCCGAAGGATTGATGGAATATATATGCACTTTTAATGCATCGGCCAATCAAAAACAGGGCCGGGATCTGGTGATCGAACTGAAGATCCCCATTGCCACGGTCTGTCCCTGTTCCAAGGAAATCAGTTCCTATGGGGCTCATAATCAACGGGGAGAAGTCCGGGTCAGCCTCCGTTTCAAAAAATTTATCTGGATCGAAGATATTATCCGCCTGGTGGAAGAATCCGCTTCCTCCGAGGTCTTTTCGGTTTTAAAAAGGGACGACGAAAAGTTTATAACCGAAAAGAGCTATGAAAACCCCATGTTCGTTGAGGATGTGGTCCGCGAAATCGCCCGGAAACTGCAGGCCGATCCCAATATAACCTGGTTTTCCGTGGACACGGAGAATTTTGAATCCATCCACAACCATAGCGCTGACGCCTATATTGAGAGGCAAAAATGATTAAACCCGGTCTAAGGTTTGAGGTCTAAGGTTTGAGGTCTAAGGTTTGAGGTAATAAAAACCGAAATCCAATATCATAACCTTACACCTTGCACCTTATACCCTATGCCTGGAGTTCTCATGGACGACTTAAAAAAAATGTACCGGACGGTCATGGCCGATCACTTTCCGTCCGATTTGACCATCACCCTGGGAGGGCAAACCCTGGTTTATCGAAAAAGGACCTGGAAGCTGCCCCAGGCCGATGGGGTCCTGGAGGAAAAAGGTCTCCGTTACGGGGAAAACCCGGGACAGGAAGCCGCCCTCTATGAACTCATCAATGGGAATCTGGTCCTGGGGGAATGCCGATTTATTCAACCTGGGTCCGGGATGGTTTCGGCCATCACCGAGGCGGAGATGGTCCAGGAGGGAAAGCACCCCGGCAAGACCAATCTGACCGATGTGGATAATGCCTTGAATATCCTCAAGTTCCTCCTGGCCAAACCCGGGGCCGTGATCGTCAAGCACAATAATCCCTGTGGGGTGGCTTATGGGGCTACCCTGTCAGAGGCCTACTTTCGGGCCAACCGGGCCGACCGGATCGCTGCCTTTGGCGGGGCGGCTGTTTTCAATCGGCCGGTTGACAAACCTACAGCCGAGTTGATCGCCCAGAATTATTTGGAGGTAGTGGCTGCTCCGGATTTTGAGGAAGGGGCTGTCCCCATCCTGGCCAAAAGGGGTAATTTGAGGATCATCAAGGTGCCCCGGATGGATCTCCTGGAAAGCCTTCGCCAGGTCCGGTTTATCGATTTTAAGGGCCTGCAGGACGGAGGATTAATCCTTCAGCAATCCCCCATCAACGCCATCCAAAATAAAGAAGATTTCAGGCTGGCCTTCTGTACCCATCAGGGCCGGGAATACCGGATAGGAAGGCAACCCACAGAAAAGGAACTCGAGGATATGTACTTCGGCTGGTCCGTAGAACAGGGGGTGACCTCCAATTCCGTTCTTTATGTAAAAGATGAATGTACCGTCGGCATAGGGATCGGAGAGCAGGATCGGGTGGGAGTGGCCGAGATAGCGGTTTTCAAGGCTTATACCAAATATGCCGATGCCCTGTGCTTCGATCAATACGGCCTTTCTTATAAGGAGTTGGAGTTGGAAATCGAACAGGGTCAACGACCGAATCAGGAAAAAGAATCCATCGACCGGAAGACGAGGGAAGACCGGGCCGGTCTTCCAGGGTCGGCGATGATTTCCGACGCCTTTTTCCCCTTCCGGGACGGATTGGATGTGGGCCTGCGCCAGGGGATCACCGCTGTGGTGCAGCCCGGAGGGTCCATGAGGGATTATGAAGTCATTGAGGCCTGCAACCAGTCTAAGCCCCCGGCTACCATGGTCTTCACCGGTCAGAGGGCCTTCAAACATTAGCCTTCCTGTGCTCTCATTCCTGCAGGATTCGCACTGAAACACCAAAGATCTTGGGAAAAGCTGGTGGCTGCTCTATCTGCGGCTACCAGCGCTTTTTCTGCGGGTATGGTCTCGTCTTTCTCTACCATAATGAATTAGGAGACCCGACGAACGCAAAAACCATTCTGTTCAGAACGACCAAAGTACCTTTTTAGGAATTAGAAAAAAGCGAGAGTACCAATGGCCGCCAGACGTTCCTCCAGGTCCTCGATTTCGTCGGCAGGAAGCGCAGGGGAATCACGAAGGTACGCACCTTCTCACTATCTTCCACGACATTTATTGTTATCCCCTCCGGCAACTTGATCCCCTCCTCCTTTAAAACATTGATTGGATCAGCCGAGCCCAATTCCGGTTGGGTTTGGTATTCCGATTTGGAATTTCCTTTACCATCTCGAAACTTGAAACCCGTAACTTGCAACTCTTCCCTCGCATCAAAAAAAGAAGGAGGACCTATGTTTAAAGAAATGGGGTCCTGGGAATAAGTTTGAAAAAAAAGGTTGTTTTTAAGGATTAATTATGATAGCTAAAGTAGCATTAAATAACGTATTGAAAAGGATGTGATCTTTGTGACTTTAAGTATTTCAGAAGACATTAAGTCGGTTTCTGACCTGAAGAAAAAAACGAATGAAATTTTTAAGCAAATGCACCATACCGGACGACCGATTATTGTAACCGTCAATGGCCGACCGGACGCTGTTCTAATGGATGTTGAGGTCTTTGAAAAAAAACTGAACGCATTCAACCTGGGTTTGTTACTGGCTGAAGCCGAAGGCGACGTGCGGGAACATCGGACTCGCACGGCCCGCACATTCCTAAAAGAGCTAAAGAGCAGTGCCAAAGTATAAGATTGAAATCACCAGGGTCGCAGAATCCGATATAAAGGACATCCTCCGCTATATTGCGATAGATAATCCACAAGCCGCAGACAACTGGGTAAAAGAAATTGAAAGGCAAATCGATTCCCTGGAAAAATTCCCGGCAAGGTGCCCGGTTATTCTCGAATCACAGGATTTAAATAAAGAGTATCGGCAT
>JACRBX010000268.1 GCA_016219225.1 Deltaproteobacteria bacterium | reverse complement strand
GTCTGCTGTGTTTTCATGGGAGTATATTACCCCAAAAAACATAAAAAATAAAGAAATAATGTTACATTAATTTTTCCTGGTAGATTTTCAAAGAACATCAATTTTATAAGGTTTTTGATGCCCTATGTCAGGAGATCTGGATCTAGTGCCCAATTACGAGATTATTACCCACCCTTAGGTCTCGATAAGCAGTAGGGAAGGCCTTCCTGAAGGCATCTATGCTTGCATCACAGCTATCGTGCGCTGAAAGCGCGATAATTCCCGGCTTAATTTTTCTAATAACTTCTATGTCTATATTTACTTCCTTCATGGTTATAAATTTCCACGGCAGCTTACCCGTTCCGTATAACTTCTGTATAGGAATACCGAGCTTTTTCATCCTGCTGTCTGTGACCGCATAGTGAAGGCCACCCACTATGCCGTAAATCGGTGCCTCAAACAGTTCCCGAGTTCTCTTAATTAACCTTGGGACTGTCTGATGCCCACAGCCTACAACAAGGACAACACCTTTGCCCTCTACGTTGATTGCCAGCGCCTGTTCTGGGGTCCAGCCACTAAAGAAAAGATAGCGCGGGATTGTTCCGGTAGTAGCAACGCCCTTCGAAATAATTACCGGGTTATCTGAACATACAGGCTTTAATCCCGGGTAGGTCATGGGAACAGGCGTATATACCCTCTTTGCCCCCAAGTCAACCTGCCTGGTTGCCAGTGAAAACGTTTTTTCTTTACTCCATTTGAATCCGCCAACATGGTCTACATGGTTGTGGGAGATTACAATAACACCTATCTTGTTCAGTTCTATACCCAATTTCTTCATATTGTGGAGTAAAGGCGAGGGGTTTTCTTTATTACCATTCATGCCAACATCGAAGAGGATTAGAGATTCATCTGTTTTTATCAGGTAAGATACCCCCGCTTCGCGTTTCAAGTCGTTTCTGTCTGCAGACCAGTCAACGAGAGGCAAAATCTCCAACGTCTTTGTGGTTCCCAGGTTCTTAATTTTACTCACCATTGAAACTCGACAGAATGAATCCACCCTTTGACTGCCAAATGTGAAATCATAATAAAAATAGATCAATGCCAGGCAAATACATAAAATCAAAAAGATGGGGATAAACAATAATATTTTTTTCATCATCTTTCCTCTGCCAGTCGCTATAGTTAAAAATCCGGCACAATGTGCTTCTCTATTTCGCCAATGTGCACCAAATCAGGCGTATTCCCAAGTGGTTACTATATCGGTGTAATTTCCCTTCCAAATAAACTGTCCAGGGAAAAATATCCTTTATCATAAAAGGAAATTGCCAAGCTCAATAACAGATATCCACAATCCTCAAAAAGCTTGATCATTCCAATTGGGTCGCTACCCGATGAGAAACAACCGCAATCGATCTGGAGTCCCCTGGCCAAAACCGAGATGATCAGGACATTAAAAAGGCAGAGCATTAAAATAATAATTATATTGCTGCTGCGTGTTTTAAAACCGTTTAGTAAAAACAAACCGGCGACAAGTTCGCACCAGGGGAAAATGATTGCAAAGATATTGATTAATGGCCTGGGAACAACCTGGTAATTGGACACAGAATCGGCAAAGCTCATGGGATACAGGATTTTATCCACGCTGGCGTAAACAAACACCAGTCCCAACGTTATCCTGAATATTAAAATTGTGAATTTATTGTCGATCAATCGTAAGAACCCCTGTAATTTCATATTGTCCTCTCTCGTAAAGACTTCAACTTTTTTTTACAGGAAAACTGTTTTTGATCCACCCATCAATGCCGTCTTCAAATAGTTCAATATTGTTATAATCCATTTTAATTAATTCAACGGTCAGGTAATAACCGGCCTTGCAATCGACTCCCGTACAAAAAACAACAATATTGGCATCTTTCGGTAATGAACGCTCCATTTGCGGGTAATAGACGGCGAACTCGCCGATGGGCAGGCTTAAAGCACCAGGAATGGTTCCTTTTTTATGAGCCTCTGCGTCCCTGGCATCCAAGAATATCGATTTGTTTAGATCAAACCTTTTTTTCGCCTCCGACAGGGTGATTCGGCGAATGCTTTTTTCGGCATACTGTTCGGATTTGCTTTGAGCAACATAAGGGATTCTGTTTTTTGAAATGAGATTAAAACCTAGTCCCAGGCAGATGCTGAAGAGAACTATCAGGCCAATTTCTATGATAATCCTACGATTAATAGATGACATACTATTGTTAAAATCCATTTCCCCCTCGCGATCCATGATATTTCCTCTGATGCTTATTACTTATTGACGTAACCCATGTCCTTCACCCATTGGGTGACTCCACCCTTCAAGTGATAAACCTTTTTAAAACCGTTTTGGATCATACGTATGCCAGTATATTTGCTGCCAACCCCCACGCTACAAATGACAACCACGATCCTGTCTTTATATATGGCGAGGTCCTTCAATCCGTTTGGCAAATGGGAATATTTAATCGCGCTGCCAAATCCCTCTTTTTGATAGCCAATCTTGTCGTCGGTTTTCGCGTGAATATCGACAATAATGATATCGTCCCTCTCGGTCATTAATTTGTACAATTGTTTTGGAGTGAGTTCATTGACGACGGAACTCGCGGAAATAGAAAGGGCGCTTAACAATATCGTATTGAGGACCAAAACGACGATGAGGATAACTGTCTTTTTATAATATGAAAATGAGGGACGCTTGGCTTTTTCCATATTATCCATTATTCTCCTTCATGTCTGCAGTAATTATTCTTTCATTAAAAAGAAGTAGTAATGAAAAATATATGATAAATGCACCTTGAACCACGGTGAAAAAAGGATACCACCATAGGCCGCCCAGACAGGGCTTTCCCATAATTAAATGATACACAACAGGCTGCATCAGGAGGAAACCCCCGGTAAAGATCGCTAAGGCGATACTCGATTTCACTCTTTTGATTAGCAGTATCGCCGCAGCAATGGCGATCAGCATCAGCAGAGCGCTTGGAAGGGCACCTTTCAGGCCGCCGTTGTCAAGAAAACCAACAACCATCTCCCTTACGAATTTTTGACCGGTTTGTACCAACAAAAACGCCGCCGGGGCATATAGATAGATTGAAGGTGATTTTAAACCCGTCCCAATCCCCTGATCGGGCTGGCCTCCATCACCACGGTAGGTATAAACGGCAAAAGACACGATCATGATGCCCTGAAAGATCGGGAACAAAGGATACCACCAGACACCATTGGGCTCTTTATAGCCTGAGATGATATAGACTAAGAACCATTGGAAAAATATCGCCCATAGGGCCGGTATCATTCCCAAAATCAGCCCTGCTTTTTTCCTCATGGATATGAGAATAATACTGATGATGATTATTAAAATAATAACGCCATCCCCAATAACATTGATCAGCCAGTCCAGCCTTACTGCCAAAGGCAGTTCCCAGGCCAATATATGTAAGAGATTATAAAGCAATGAGGCAATAACGATTTGAATGCAACAAGTAGATGATTTTATCTTTTCCATAATTCTTATTCCTTAAATTAAGTTCCGAATAGCATGGACCCTCAATATAGTTACTTTCTCCATGAGTACACCTCCATATTATCAATAACGAACGCAAGTTCGTTATTATCTGAAAAAAATTTGTTCAGGTAAAAAACTCCACCATGCCTCTGATATGATACTTCATCAAAGAATCAATATTGTTTTTTGCCCATTCATCATTTTTATAGTTCCGCGTTATTTCCAGGATACCTTCGATCAGATTCATCGATAGAATGTGCATTAAAAAACTATCCCGCAGAAGTCTTTTCTTTTTTCTTGATATTATATTCTCAGTAAAATTATTTTCCATTGTAGTTGCCATCATCTTTTTTAATTGTTCATATTTCGTACCTTGGCTGCAATCCATAATCAATAATAATTCGTTGCGGTATTTCTTGATCATTTCAAACATCACTTTGGGAACAAATTCAGTAAATTGCTGCATAAAGTTTTGATTGTTGAAATCTTTATTCGCTTTATATTCAAAGACCTCTTTACGGAGATTCGCCAGGTGATGAAAAACCGGATCGACAATGGCGTAAAACAACTCCTCCTTGTTTTTGAAATAGTTATACATGTTGCTGGTGCTGACAGAAGCATTTTTGGCAATTCCCCTCATAGAAGCCTTGCTAAAACCCTGTGTTAAAAACGTTTCTCGGGCGGCAGCTAATATTTTTTCCTTTATGTCATCTTTTTGAAACTGCATTCACGAACGCTTGTTCTTTTTTATTTAAAGAAAAATATAACAAAAAAAATCTTCTTGTCAAGTATTTTTTAAACAATTAAATAAATTTTTGAAATAATCGACAAAAGTCGTCAAGCCAGCGTAAAGGGCAGTGTAAGGACCTTGGATCTAAAGATTTTTTCCAGATATTTCAGCCTAACGGCAGGGGCGACCTTAAAAAATCTTTCACAGACGTTCCCACTCATCTAATGGAATTCCTCTCTTTATTCCCTGTCCAATCTCTTTCAGAAGCGTCTTGACCTGGGCTACGGAGTATTTCTGATTGCTGGGTACAGTGAAGGTATAGGTTCCGTAACGCATATAGAAATGGTTACCACCGGGTTCAGGGGAGGCAAATCCGATCCTCTTCAGTTTTTTTATAAAGTCCCTTCGTTTACAGGGTTTCCACTTAGGCATGAGCCGGAGCAGCCTCATCCTGAAAAGCAGGCATCTTTTCGTTCAGGTTAATCCTGCCCATAACCGGTAATTTGTCCCCGTGCCGAATCTTAACAATAAGCCAACCTTCAAGACTGGATTTGAGCTCCTGCTCACATTGATAGAGCGTTGCTC
The DNA here is from genome assembly GCA_016219225.1 of Deltaproteobacteria bacterium. Taxonomy (NCBI): domain Bacteria; kingdom Pseudomonadati; phylum Myxococcota; class Myxococcia; species Deltaproteobacteria bacterium. Next base: position 40,719 of record JACRBX010000268.1, on the reverse strand, counting down.
CAAAAGCTATCACCCCAGGGCAATTGGGAATCTTTCCAGAAAATGATCCATCTTCGAGCTTGTCGTAGACAGCTTTGCTCATGGCTTTATCGATATATTCTATAAGCATATTAGAGGTTCTCCACATTTAAAAATAAAAGCTTAGTTATCGCCTTTTTGATGAATAGAGTATAAAATATAAAAAAGGGCAAGGTCAAGGAGAAAAATAGGCCGAAGGCCGGAGGCCATAATTGGGGTCAAACCTTGATTTGTGATTAATTTGAATTCCTTCTTTCATATTCTTTCCCTCCGACAAGAATTGAATTTTTCATAATAATAGTTTAAAGCAGAGGTAAAAGAGGGTCAAGGAGAAAAGATAACGGAAAGCAAAAGGCCTGATATCCCCGACCAGGAGAGCCCCCGTCTTACACCAGATCCTTGAGGAAATGATGGGGCCGAACTGAGACGGACTCCTTCCTTGGTGGTCAGGTCAACATCTGGACCGAGGGTCACCTGTACGGCAGGAACTGACGGATCGTTTTTCAGGAAACTCTGAGGTGCAATGTTATATTGATCTATAAAAACAGGATCTATTAAAACATTTGACATTATCATGATTTGCCTTTAGTCTACGGGATCGATTCTTGGCAGGCCCGATATGAGTAAGATCGAAGGACCTGTTTCTTAGAAAGACAAAATGGATTCTACCCCATCCAATAATAATGGATTGAAATCTAAATCCCACGCCGGACTTTTAGCTCTTTCCCTGGGTGCCCTGGGAGTGGTTTATGGAGACATCGGGACCAGCCCCCTGTATGCTGTCCGGGAATGTTTCCATGGTCAGCATGCCATCGCCCTCAACCAGGCGAACATCCTGGGGGTCCTTTCCCTGGTTTTCTGGTCCCTGACGGTTGTGATTACCATAAAATATGTAGGCTTTATATTAAAAGCGGACAACCGTGGTGAGGGAGGAATCTTTGCCCTGTTAGCCCTGTTGCTGGGGACTAAAAGCCCGATGTCCCGAAAAAAGCAAAGTCTGGTGGTGCTGGCGGCTGTCTTTGGGGCGACCCTCCTTTACGGGGACGGGATCATTACACCGGCCATCTCGGTTTTGTCGGCAGTGGAAGGGCTGGAAGTGGCCACGGCTGCCGCCAAACCGTTCATTGTGCCCCTGACCTGCTTGATATTGCTTGGTCTTTTCTTTATTCAAAAGCACGGCACCGGAAATATCGGAAGACTATTCGGCCCTATCATGATCCTCTGGTTCGGGACCATCGCCTTGCTGGGGCTGATTTCGATCGTTCAGGTCCCCCTGGTCTTGAAGGCTTTAAATCCCTGGTATGCCGTCCGGTTTTTTATGATCAACCACTGGCATGGTTTTATAGTCCTCGGGTCGGTGGTCCTGTGTATCACCGGCGGTGAGGCCCTTTATGCGGATATGGGCCACTTCAATTCCAAGGCCATCCGGATTTCCTGGCTCCTGTTGGTCTATCCTGCCCTGGTTTTAAATTATTACGGCCAGGGGGCGGTTCTCCTCATCTCACCGCAGGCGGCCTTTCATCCCTTCTATGCGCTGGTTCCCCGGTTATTACTTTATCCCCTGGTCTTTTTATCGACCATAGCGACCATTATCGCCTCTCAGGCCATGATCACCGGGGTGTATTCCCTCAGCCAGCAGGCCATTCAACTCGGCTACCTCCCCCGGTTACGGATCATTCATACCTCAGCTAAAACTATGGGACAGATCTATATGCCCGGGGTGAATTGGGCCATGATGCTGGGTTGTATCGGTCTGGTTCTGGCCTTTCGGGAATCAAGCCGCCTGGCCGGGGCTTATGGCATTTCCGTAACGGCCACTATGGGGATTACCTCCATTATTTACTTTTTTATCCTCACCCGGAATTGGGGATGGTCCCTGACCAAGTCCCTGCCGCTGGTGGGCCTTTTCCTTGTTTTTGATTTGAGTTTTTTGGGGGCTAATCTGTTCAAGATTCTTGACGGCGGCTGGTTCACCTTAGGAGTAGCCCTTGTTCTGGCTATTTTAATGAAAACCTGGAAAGAGGGGCGCCAGGACTTAGGCCGGGCCATCAGTTCCTTTAAGATGCCGGTAGATCTTTTCCTGGCCGATGTAGCCCAAAAAAAACCTGTCCGTATCCCGGGGACAGCGGTCTTTATGTCGGTTTCCCCGGAGGGGATCCCCGGCGCCTTGATGCATCATTTTAAACTCAATAAAGTGCTGCATCAGACCATCGTCTTCTTGTCCATCGTAGTGGAGGAAATCCCCAGGATCAATCCCAAAGATCGTCTGAAGCTGGAAAACTTGGGAGAAGGATTTTATCGCCTGATCGCCCGTTTCGGGTTTATGGAAACCCCCAATGTCCCGGACCTTATGGTTCGTGCCCGGGGATTGGGGCTGGAGGCCGAGCCCATGGCAACGACCTATATCTTGGGTCGAGAGACCTTGCTGACGACTGGAAGGTCCGGAATGAGTAAATGGCGAAAGATTTTATTTTCCATGATGTCCCGCAATGCCATGAATCCGACCAACTTTTTTAATCTGCCGCCCAATCAGGTCATTGAAATCGGTGCCCAAGTGGAGATTTAAAAAAGGGGAAAAATGGATCTTCCCCTTTGGTTAGAGCTGATTTTTATAATTTCCCCAATAACCGTTTAATCCATCTTAATGGACATGGCTGCCGCCTGGGCTGTTGGTATGACAGACCTGACAGTTGCCTATTTGGCGGGCTTTCCCCTGCAGTCTGATAGGTTGTGTATTATCTACTGCCAGCATCGACGGCCACCAGGCATGGGGGCTGTTATGACAGGCGGCACAATAAACGCCGCCCATTCCGGTCGAATTCCTGTAGAGGGGTTGGTTGGTTTTAAATTTTGAATCATGACATTGGATACAGGTAGGCTCCTGAAGCCAGGGCTGCCGGCCCTGTTTGATGGAAGTCGCCACTTGCGCCAGGGTGCCGTGACATTTCTGGCAGTTTGGATTAGTGCCGGAAGGCCCCATGTCCGAGATGGCGCTTCGGTTGCATTGGGTAGCCGGGCCGGGGTGGCAGTCGTAACAGGAAGGCTGGCTGGAGCTGCTGAGAGAACCGTGTCGATCATGCATGGCCAATGAAAAAGACGAAACGCCGGCGGCCCCTTTTGTGCCCAGGGCATTGTCCGAATGACAACTGGCACAGAGAACCGGCCGATTCGACATCAGGGTCGTCCCATTTCTCTGGTCATGCAGGGTCAGGACATTCGTCTCCACATTTCCGGTCCTGATCCCGACAGACGCCACACCGCCATCGGCATGACATTTGTCGCAATGCATTTCATCGGACACCGGCAAGACTACTTCCGTAGTGGCAATCACATTGCCGGAAGGGTCTTTCATGGTTACCACGGCCCTCTGGTAAGGGTTCCAGGTCATATTATCCTCGTAGGGCGTTATCGGGATGCCCGTGACCTCAAAATGGTCTCCTACGAGCTGCATCCGGCCCCTGAGCCCGTTTCCGGTTAAACCTTGATCCGGAGGCAAGGATACTCCGAAAAGTTTGAGGACGTATTGCCAGAAATTGATCTTTGTGGCTGAAGTGGTGTTGTTGATAATAGAGTACTCCAGAGTAAATCCGGAAGTAGCGATGGACGGTGGGTTCCCCTTCTGGATCACCTGAACCCATAAGTTGTTATAAGGGGGTAGTATCCCTACATTTTCAAACTTTGGATTGATACAGTGCATTCCGAGGTCATTCCAGCCGATCAGGGTATATCCGCTTCCGTTTGGAGGGGGACTCGGTTGACCGCCGGTGGTTTGGCGCCAGAGGATGTCGGCCTTGCCATCGCCATTGAAGTCACCGACGCCTTTGATCTGCCAGCCCGTATCGACGGTCCCTAAAGAGCCCTGACCGATTGAGGCCGTTCCATTCATCAGCCAGAGATAAACCTGGCCGGTAGCGGCATGGCGCCAGAGGATATCGGATTTGCCATCGCCGTTGAAGTCCCCTGCATCAACAATCTGCCAGCCCGTATCGACGGTCCCCAAAGAGCCCTGACCGATTGAGGCCGTTCCATTCATCAGCCAGAGATAAACCTGGCCGGTAGTGGCATGGCGCCAGAGGATATCGGATTTGCCATCGCCGTTGAAATCCCCTGCATCAACAATCTGCCAGCCCGTATCGACGGTCCCCAAGGTGCCCTGGCCGACTAAGGCCGTTCCATCCATCAGCCAGAGAAATACCTGGCCGGTAGCGGCATGACGCCAGAGGATATCGGATTTACCGTCACCATTGAAATCACCCGCATCAACAATCTGCCAGCCCGTATCGACGGTCCCCAAAGGCCCCTGGCCGACTAAGGCCGTCCCATCCATCAGCCAGAGATAAACCTGGCCGGTAGCGGCATGTCGCCAGAGGATATCGGATCTGCCGTCGCCGTTGAAATCACCCGCATTAGCAATCTGCCAGCCCGGATTAACGGTTCCCAAAGAACTCGAACCGATTGAGGTCGTTCCATTCATCAACCAGAGATAAACCTGGCCGGTAGCGGCATGGCGCCAGAGGATATCGGATTTGCCATCGCCGTTGAAATCACCCGCACCGACGATCAGCCAGTTCATATCGCTGACTGTGCCCGCGGAACCTTGAGTGGCAATGGTGATGTCGTTCATCAGCCAGAGGTTGACCTGTCCACTGCCGCCCTGGGTTCCTCCCGAGAGGGCGTAACCGATCACAACCACTATCAAGACAGCAACACCAAACAATCCTTTTTTTATTTTTCCCACGATGTATCTCCTGTAAGTTCGAAAATAGAAAAATTCAGGCTATTGGCACGAGGCTAAAGGCCATAGGCGAATAAAACCCATAAACCCATTTAATTTTGTCCATAGCCTATTGCCCATAGCCCATAGCCACTAAAAATATTTTTATGCTTCGCCGTGACCCATCGGGGCATGAGGGTTTAGTTGGTGTTCACTTTGGGCTGATAAGTTTGACCGGCAGTAAGGACCGGAGGTTTCTGTCCGGTTGATGAACGATCGAAAGTCGATCCGAAGGTCGTCCCATAGATCATCCCCACAATAGCAAAACTGAGAAGGGCGATAGTTAATTTAACGATTTTCATGTTTCTCTTTCGATCACCCATCAACAACTCCCGGATGGACAACCGACCCAGTTCAAAGGCGTTTTAAAGCCCTTCTCCGAAAAGGGTAAACGCTTCATCGTCTCATTGTCGATGGTGGCTTGTGGATCCAGGATGGCTATATTCTGAGGTTCCGAGAGGATCAGATCAAATTTTTGTTTTTTCAGTAACGTTAGGGCAGTTTTTATAGAGACCGCGGTTTTAACCAGCGCCCCTCCACGAATTAAAATATAAAGGACCTTCCAACTGGCATCGACATGCAATATTTTTATGAGTTTTTTCATTTTTTGTCTCCTTTTCAATTAACAAAAGTTTCAAGTTGCAAGATGCAAGTTCGAAAAATTTTGAACCCCGTACCTTGCCCATATCCCATAAAAAATTTTCCTGCTTCTTGTTGCCCCCCTGGGGAATGAGGGATTAGTCAATAAAGAAATCAAAATCCCTAAACCCAATATCTGCAAGGGGTGTGCCAACCTCCCTTATTGGTAGCTTATTGATATTTAATGAAAAATTTGTTAAGAAACTATTCGGTAATTTTTTGACTGAAGGGTTTTTCCTGCACCGCGGGAATAAAAGTGTTTATTAATCCCTACGGTTAATACGGAATGATCCACCGGATAAAGGCGGAAATCAGAAACCGGAATTAAGCGGGATTGAAACGGAGAAGCCCCGTGATCCGTGTCCGGGGGCCGTGTCCGATGAGAAGAAACGTTCCGGCAAGGTCAAGAATACCACCGGATTGAACGGATTTATCGATCTGGCCTACGCCTTCGGGCCGGCTGTACCCCATATTTTTTTCGGCTATGACAAAGCCGGCAACAGCGACGTCTGGAAGACCGGTGAAGATAATGTAGTCCGGACCATGATCGGGGCCAGCCTCTACTACAAAGTAGCCGAGGGCTTCTATCTGATTCCGGAATTCACGCTGTACGATTACGGCCAGAAACCCAACGATGCCGCCAAAACCGAACTGGGCAAGGAATGGTTGGGCGGGGTGCAGTTCCGGTTTGTGTTCTAATTCAATTAAAAGCAGTACGCCCAAACTCCTGGAGGGGAAACCCTCCGGGAGTTTTTTTCCAGGACCTCCAAAACCCGTTTAAAATCAGATGGACCAGGTTACGCGTCCTTCACCTACAAGTTCGCAATAACTATAGTTCCAGAAATCAATAATTACTGATTGAAATATGCTGAAAAGTCAGGGCTACCTCTGTATCAGTCCGGCCATGGCGGAGCATCATGGATCCATCCAGAAAAGGAAGAAATGTAGAATGTATTTGAAAATTGGATAGTTACATTAGTCGATGGAAAATTGGACGGTGTTTTAATTTTTTTCTTGACATGAGTTATTGACTTTGATATGACTGACTTTCAGTCAGTGAAGACGATATTTTTGATATCCCTGACTCATCTAAAAGAAGGGACTCGGCTCAATGGAAGCCAATGCCGCAATTGTGGAAGATACTTTTCCCTAAAATCCGTAGGGTGTTCCAATCTGAATTTTGTATGGATGAATCCATGTAGTGCGTTTTGCACAGGCTCATCGTGGTTTCTTATAAGATGGCCTGAATTAACAGGTAATAGAGCAAGGAGGGACCTATGAAAAAACGACTTTTTTGGTATCACTTGGTAATTTGCGTGAGTGTGATTTCCTGTTTCGCAACGGTTTCTTCAGCCCAGGACTATCCAAAAATGAAATTGAAATTTACAAGTATGGCTCCTGCCGGATCTTTCCCTAATAAAATCGCTGAATGGATGGTGGAGGATATTCAAAAGGCCACCAATGGACAGGTCACCTTCGATACCTATTGGTCCGGAAGTCTCCTGGGCGCAAATGAGCAGTTGGAAGGGGTACAGCACGGCGTTACGGATTTAGCCATAGTTGTCCCAGGGTATTTCCCAGGGAAGCTTCCGCTGGCCTATTGTTCGTATGCCTTTCCGTTTGCACCGAGAGACCCCGAGGTGATGGTTAAACTCTGGACTCAGTTGTATGATGAATTTCCATGGATGACCGCAGAGCTTACCAAATACAATTTCAAATCCCTCGCCTGGTGGACGGCCGCAGATTACGCGATTCTGACACGTGGCCCGGTCAAGGGCCTTAAGGATCTCAAAGGCAAAAAAATAGCGCAATTGGGGGGCTATTTCGCCGACTGGACCAAAGCGGCAGGAATCGCGCCCATTTCCGGCATAACGATTGCCGAGCGCTACGAGCGGCTCAGGCAGGGGGTTGTGGATGGGAGCCTGCTTCCTCCTGACAATTTTATCATGTTCAAAGAATATGAAGTGGCAAAGTATATGATCCATTTAGGTCTTGGCGCTCGTCCGGCGGCAATCGTGGCAATCAACCTGGACAAATTCAACACCATGCCCAAAAATCTCCAGAATTTGTTCATCAAAGTTGGAAAAGATGTTCAGAAGCGCCACGCTGAATTCACCAACAAGACCGTGGAACAGGCCATCGCCACAATGAAGGCCCATGGCGTAACCTACTTCGGGTATCTCCCCAAAGCGGACATCGCAGAATGGGCTTCCCAGGTTCCGGATACCGCAGCCACCATGTGTAAATCCCTTGAAGGTCAGCATCCCCAGATTTGGAGCATGGCGAAGCGGCTTATCGAATTGGCAGAGCAAACCGGCCACAAATGGCCTCGAAAACTGGCTGTAAGAAATTAGGGCCTGATCCGGCGATGAAGCGCTGTTCTTCTTAATTTAATGGTATAGGGATTTCCTAATTAAAGATTGGCAGAGTGCAGTTGGATTTTGGCCAAGCGTTTGATCTTCTGAATGGCTGAGGCAGTATGGGCATCCAAGGCAACAAGATTCGCAATATGAGTATATCCTTTCACCGGGGCACAGGCATCGTCAGCGGTGCATTTCTCATGGTGATCGCCTTTTTGATCTGCAGTGACATAGTAGCCAGTTGGGTTTTCGGAAGCCCTATCCGTGGTGTTATTGAAATAAGCATGCTGATCATCGGTTGGGTAATTGCCTTTTCTTTTACCTGGGGCCTTATCCAAGGCGCCCAGGTAAGAGTAACTTTGTTCACTGGTAACTTATCAGAAGGCAAGCGGAGATGGTTTGATTGCGCGGCTCATCTTTTGGGGTTCGTGTTCCTTTGTCTCATGAGTTACGGGGCCTGGCTGTTTTTCTGGTCTTCCTGGCAAGTCAAGGAAGCAATGCCTTCTGCATTTCTCTATTTGCCCTGGTGGCCGGGCAAATTGGCCCTGCCCGTCGGATTGAGCTTAATGGCTTTACAATTCCTGTTACAATTCACCTTGACAGTAATCAAAAAGGACTAATCCATGGATCCGTTCTGGCTCGGCATAATAGGGCTTTGCACCATGTGTGTGCTGCTCTTTTTAGGGTTGTACGTGGGGGTCGCCCTGGGCCTGGTGGGATTGGTAGGGTTGATGATTTTGATCGGGCCTAAGGCGGCGATATACAGTTCAGCTACCTTGGCTTACGATAGAATGAGTAATTTCGATCTGATTGTTCTCCCCCTTTTCGTGCTAATGGGATTTTTTGGTGAGCAAGGAGAGCTTGGCGCCCGATCATTCCAGTTTTTGAGATTATGGACCGGGCGCATCAAAGGGGGGTTGGGTATAGCTACGGTGGGGGCTTGCACTATTTTTGGCACCATGTGTGGTTCTTCGCTGGTCACCGCGGCCGTTTTTGCCCAGCTAAGTGCTCCGGAGATGAGACGTCTTGGATATGACAAGAGATTCGCTTACGGGATATGCACCTCGGCCGGAGTGATCGGCATGTTGATCCCACCAAGCCTCCTGATTGTGTATTATGGCATTCTCACACAAGACTCCATTGGAAGACTTCTGGTTGCCGGCACGTCGCCAGGCCTTATGCTCTTTTTCATATTCTCGATCGGGATTTATGTAATGGTTAGCATGAAGCCCGCGTTGGCTAAAGGCGTGGAAGAGCCATCTAATTGGAGTCAAAGGCTACACGTGCTGTTATCCATCTGGCCGGTCCTGCTGTCGGTCTTGATCATTATGGGGGGCATCTTTTCTGGGATCTTCAGTCCTTCGGAAGCGGGTGCGGTGGCCTGCGTTTTTCTGTTTGGTATTTCCCTTTTTCTTAAAAAAGGGGATCTGTCAGGACTCTTGCCGGCTTTGTTGGGAACTATTTCCACCTGCTCAATGATTTACCTGATTTTCATTGGAGCCGGGCTTTTTTCGAGGTTTTTAGTGCTGTCCACCGTTGGACCGCAATTTCTGGCCCTGGTTACCCGTTATCAATTTTCTCCGCTAACTTTCCTGATTATCATTACCATCTGCTATTTAATTCTGGGATGCTTTTTTGACTCCATTTCCATGTTAAGTATAACCATACCCGTCCTTTATCCGGCTGCAATGAAACTTAACATTGATCCTACTCATTTAGCGATGGTAATTATCGTAGCGGTTGAGGCGGGCTTGATAACCCCGCCGGTGGGCTTTAATTTATTCGCCGTAAAGGGGGTGGCCGAAAAGGATGTTACCCTTGGTGACCTCTACATGGGCAGCCTGCCTTTTGTCTTAATGATGATGACCTGTCTATTATTGATAATCCTTTTCCCGGTTTTCAGCACCTGGCTACCTGGGTTGATGACACCAAAATAAGTAAAAATGAATTCAGTAAGGACATTGCAAACGAATTGAATTTATTACCGGTCTGAGTTTAAGAACACTATCTTACGAAAAATATATCAAAAGGGAGGTAGACCATGATAGATGATTACTTTGTAATGGCAAGTGAGTGCCATCTCATGCCTCATAGAACAGACCTGAACTACTATCCACGCTTCAAGCATGTCGGGCCGCTAATCGAGAGGCTTGGTAAGCTTTGGATTAAGCCGGACTGCAGACCCGAAGATATGCCGCAAGGTTGGTTGGCAGACGACCTGATAAAAGCGATGGATGAGGCAGACATTGATGTGGGTACCGCGCTTCGTGAGTCCATGATGGATTTTACCGGCTGGGCGTCCTGTTTTTCCACCAACGGTTGGATAATGGAGCAGATAGAAAAGTATAAAGACAGGCTATTTTTAGAGGCCAATGTCGGGCCAATCCTGAAGAGGGGAGTAAAGGAAGCTATCTGGGAAATGGAGTATCTGGTCAAAGAGAGGAATGCGAAGTTAATAAAGGTATATCAGTGTGAGGACATCGGCCCGCTTAATGCCCCAGCTATGTGGCCCTTTTACGAAAAAGCCGCCGAGTTGGGAGTTCCCTTGACGGTCCACACAGGGTTATCTTATGTCTGGGGACAGCCCACCAAGAACAATTTGCCGATACATCTGGAAGATGTGCTTCGTGACTTTCCTGACCTGAATATCATTGCTTATCATATGGGCTGGCCGGACCACGAGCAATTATTCGGAATGACCATTCCATATGGAAATCTGTATATCGGCCTTAGTGGCATTGTGGGGTGGTTTGTCAATGCGCCCTATCGGGGCTATCACCTTATCGGGGAAGCCATTCAATATCGTGGAGGGGCTGACCGGCTGGTTTTTGGATTAGATTGGCCTTGTGTCAATCCCAAGGCATGCGTAGACTATATCAAGAACCTCGATATGCCGGACGAACTTGTGGAGAAATGGGGCTATAGGAAGATTACAGAGCAAGACAAGCGGATGATACTGGGAGAAACACTGGCTGGGCTCACGAATGTGGAGGTGAGAAAGCGATCAAAGAACAGTTAGTTTTTGGAGGCATGGATATGTCCATTTTTAAGGTAGCCCAGGAGAAGTGCAAGAAAGACGGAATTTGTGCAGCGGTATGTCCTATGCTGGTTATTGAAATGAAAGGGGAAAACGGATTTCCTTCCCCGGTAGACGGGGCCGAGAGTCAATGCATCCATTGTGGCCAATGTGTCGCCGTTTGTCCGCATGGAGCACTATCCTTAAAAACCATGAAAAGCGACGAGTGCCTGCCGATTCAGAAGGAATTGCTTCCCGGACCGGATCAAATAAAACACTTTCTATTGTCCCGGCGTTCCATCCGCTCATACAAGGACCAGGAAGTGGAACGAGCGGTATTAACCGAACTAATCAATATAGCAACCTACGCCGCTTCGGGTCATAACTGGCAATCGGTAAAATGGTTGATTATAGAGGATAGGGGTGAAGTCAAGCGCCTTAACGGAATGGTAATTGACTTTTTACGGGTTATGAGAAACGAAAATCCGGTTTTAGCCCGGGCCGTCCATGTTGATTTGGCGATAGACAGTTGGGAAAAGGGGAAGGATCAGATCTGCCGGAATGCCCCTCACGTGGTGATGGCTTATGCTCCTAAAGAAGTGCCGACAGCCCAGATTGACTGCGCAAACGCCCTTACCACCCTTGAGTTGGCCGCGTTTTCCATGGGTCTCGGAGCATGTTGGGCCGGTTATTTCTATTTCACCGCCGCCAATTACCCCAAAATGATCGAAGCTCTGGAAGTACCTGAAGGGCATCAGGTTTTTGGCGCCATGATGGTCGGTTACCCGCGCTATCAATACAAACGTATACCTCTTCGGAATAACCCGTCCATCACCTGGCGTTGACTCTTGGATAGACAACAGAAAACCTATTAAGGGTCTTAAAATAGTATTGACATATAAACAGGGAATTCACCCTTAAAGCGATGATCCTTCGAGGAGAATGTCTTTGCACGTCATCGATGCAATCAAGAATCGGCGCAGTATTCGCCAGTTTAGGGCTAAGCCGGTACCGGAGGAGTTAATTCTGGAGCTATTAGAAGCGGCAAATTTGGCCCCGTCTGCCACTAACCGGCAGCCATGGGAATTTGTTGTCGTTCAACGGTCATATTTGGATAGACTGCAACATGTTTTTGAACAGGCAATGAAGGATCGTGTGGCTGAAATTGGTGAAAAAGAGTTAGGGGATGCAATCAAGGATCTGTCAATCCCCACCCATCAAGGGATGGATAAAGTTAAAGGGCTTGAATATTTCTCTCGTACATTGGGGGGTGCTCCTCTCGCTGTTGTTTTTTGCATACCTGTGGTCCAGGACCCATGGGAATGGAGAAATTCTATCAGTAGTACGGCGGCCGCCATCGAAAACTTTCTATTAGCCGCAACGAGTAAGGACCTAGGCACCTGCTGGCTGACGGGCCCCTTAAAGACCAGAGCTAAAGCAATATCATCTATCCTACAAATTCCGCGGGATAAGGAAATAGTCGCTATAGTTGCGGTAGGGTTCCCCAGGCTTACGCCAAAGATGCCTCCGAAAAAGGAGTTGAAGAATAAGCTCACGTGGCTCGGATTTGATTAAAGAGGTAAGCTATTGCTGTTTATTTTTCTTGACAGGATGGATCGGGAATGCTATGACTGACATTCAGTCAGTCAAAAGGAGAAATAAATGAAAAATAACGTGCCCCGCACGAAAGAAAAAGAAGTTCGTATCCGCGAAATACAAGAGGCGGCAAAAAAGGTATTTATTAAAAAGGGATTTCAGCGTGCCACGATCGATGAAATTGCTAATATGGCGGGGACCAGTAAAGGAACGGTTTACTTATATTTCAAAAATAAAGATGATTTATATGTCTCCTTAATGTTGCCGGGCCTTGAAAAAGTTACCGAGGTCTCCCTGATATTGGAAGAAAAGCTCGAAAGGAAAGTATTTAAAAATCCTCATGAATTTGTGATGGAATTCTGCAATGTCTTAATGATCTATTATGAATATGACCCGGAAGGATTTAGCATTTTTCGAGCATCACAAATTGGTAGTCTTTTCTCAGATTTTTCTCCAAAAATGGTTGAACGAATTAATCGCATTGGGAGGAAAAATTTTGAGATTGCTCGAAGAACGCTGGATAAAGCTATCAAGGCCGGTTTGTTTCCCCCATTTGACGTAGTTAAAGCAGTGGATGTTATCTGGGGGTTATTTATAGGGACGTTACAAGTTGAGTTGGACAAATTGAGGTGGACGAAAAAGGACCACATTAGAGACACGCTGCAATATGGGTTTGCACTCATCGCAAATGGGTTGCTTTGTGGAAAAGAATTAGTCCGGCAAAAACCAGAAGGGAGAGGAATAAAAAAATGAATGGAAAGAAAATACCGGTTGAAGTTGGTCTGTTTGATATCCCTGACTCACCTGAAGAAGGGGCACAGCTTAATGGAAGTCAATGCGGCGACTGTGGAAGATACTTTTTTCCAAAATCTGTAAGGTGCTCCATCTGCGGCTCTTCTGAGAATATGAAGGATACCAAGTTGGGAGCGGAAGGGAAATTGTATACTTATACCAATTGCTGCTATGCGCCTCCGGGAGGAGATTATAAAGGGAAAATCCCTTTTGGATTGGGTCTGGTCGCCCTCGACGAAGGTATCATCATCTGTACGCGAATCAACGAAACCGATACGTCAAAATTAAAAGTTGGAATGAGAGTCAAGCTGATGTTGGAAACGCTTTATACCGACAATGCCGGAAGTGACGTTATTTGTTTTACTTATAATCCTGTAAATGGATAAAGGAAAAACCACGGGAGGTAAAAAATGGAGAATGTCGTTATCATCGGTGCGGGGATTCACCCTTTCAATCGGTATCCCGATAAGAAAGGGATCAATCCCTACCTGAGTTTTCAAGATATAGGCAGAAGCGCAGTTGAGAAAGCCTTAAAACACTCGGGCATAAGTTTCAAAGAGATAGAGGCCGCCTATTGTTCCACTATGATCGGTCCAATCGGCGCGGGACACGGCGTGCTGGCTCCTTTCGGTTTGAACGGTATACCTATAGTCAATATAGAGAATGCCTGTGCCGGGGGCGGGACCTGCATCAGGATGGCAGTGGATGCGATACGGGGAGGTAAGGCCGATGTGGTGTTAGCCCTTGGCGTTGAAAAGATGCCCCAGGGGTTTATTAAGATGGACGTTTGGCCTGCCTGGATGGAGGCTACCGGTCAAAACCTGACTCCTTTTGGGTTTGCCTCCCGGGCTAGGCGCCACATGGAGCTGTACGGCACCACACGTGAACAATTTGCCAAGGTCATCGTGAAAAACCGGAAACAGGGGATTCTTAACCCGAATGCCATGTGGCGCTCGGAAGTAACGATAGAAGAGGTGCTAAAAGCCCCGATGGTTTGCGAACCCCTGACCTCCTTCATGCTCTGCTCGCCGAACGAGGGGGCCGCGGCATTAATCCTTTGCACAGAGAAAAAGGCAAAACAATTTACGACCAAACCGGTTTACGTTACCGCCGCCGCTATCGGGACCCCTATAGAAGGATCGATTTTCGGGGGGATGGCCTTACCGCAGGTGCATGGGATCACCTATGCAGAAAACCCCAACGAGATTACGACCTTCGTCTCGAATCAGGCCTATGAAGAAGCCGGCTTGGGACCGAAAGATCTGGATCTGGTCGAGCTTCAGGACACCGATGCAGCGTCGGAAATTATTGAAACAGAGTTGCTCAGCATCTGCGAATTGGGTCAGGGGCCAAGGCTGATTGATGAGGGGAGAACGTCCTTTGGAAGTAATGACAGACCTATCGTCAACATCAGTGGTGGTCTGACCTGTAAAGGAGAACCCGTGGGAGCATCAGGATTAGCCATGATAGCCGAGATCGTGTACCAGTTGCGAGGAGAGGCGGGGCATAGACAGTTGGAGGGCGCCCGAACGGGTCTGGGACACACTATCGGCATGGGTGGCAATTGCTCTGTTGTGATCGTAAAAAAGTAACTTTTTGCCAATTTAATGACTGACAGTCAGTCATGGATGCAATGTTATTCGAAAGCAGAAAGGAGACGAGATGGGCAAGATGGCAACCAGAATAAATTCGGAAATGATCGCAAAATATACCAAAGAAGGGCATTGGAGAAATAAGACGCTCTATGACCTTTTTAAGGAGGTCTTAAAAAAGCATCCAAATAAAATAGCCGTTGTCGATCGTGGCAATCAACTGTCCTTTCAAGATATAGAGAACATGTCCAACAGTCTTGCTTCCTCTTTGCGACATCTGGGTGTTTTAAAAGGAGAAGTGGTATCTTTTGAACTTCCAAACTGGTACCAGTCTGTTATTTTGAATTTGGCGCTCACCAAGCTCGGAGCAGTCATCAATCCGATCATCCCAATTTATAGAGACAGGGAAGTGACCTACATCCTTAAGCAGGCAGAATCAGTAGCCATTGTCATTCCATCTACTTTCCGGGGATATAACTATGTGGAAATGCTCCAAAGGATAAAACCTAATCTTCCAAAACTCAGAGACATCATTGTTGTCGGTGATGAGGTGCCCGAAGGGATGATTGCTCTGGAAAAGCTTATGGAAGGGGATCGATCTCCTATACTCCCTGAGACGGTCGATCCCAACGATATCAAACTGCTGTTGTACACTTCCGGGACAACGGCCGAGCCGAAAGGGGTTCAGCACACCCATAACACTTTGATATGCGAAAACTTTAATGTGGCCGGCGGGGTAGGGTTAGATGAGGAGTCGGTCATCTTTATGCCTTCCCCGGTTACCCACATTACCGGATACCTATATGCCCTGGAACTTCCGCTTATCCTGGGGTGCAAAGTCGTGTTGATGGATATCTGGGTGCCGGAGAAGGCTTTGGATTTAATAACCAAAGAGAAATGCACTTGGACCGTAGGGGCCACTCCTTTCCTGCAACACCTAATGGATGTTCCGCGGGTTAAAGATTATGATCTGAGTCGCCTAACCTTTGGATGCGGAGGCGCCTTTATACCTTCCGAGATTATTAAAGGGGCAGTGGCAAAATTAGGCTTAAGGGCCTATCGAGGTTATGGTTCAAGCGAATCCCCGACTGTTTCCTTTGGAACAAAAGAGGATAGCCTCGATCAAAACGCGGAAACTGACGGCCGGGTTGTAGGGAATGAAATAAGAATCGTTGATTCCGATAATAACCCCCTTCCTTTTTGGGAAGAGGGAGAGGTTGTCGTGAAAGGTCCTGAAGTATTTGTAGGCTACCGGGATCCTTCCCTTAATAAGGATGCTTTTGATCAGGAAGGGTGGTACCACACCGGAGATTTAGGCCGGCTTAGTGCTGATGGATATTTAGAAATCACGGGCAGGAAAAAAGATATAATTATCCGCGGTGGTGAGAATTTAAGTTCCGTGGAGATTGAAAACTTTCTGTATATGCATCCCAGTGTGGAGGTTGCCGCCGCGGTAGCGATGCCCGATGTTAAAATGGGAGAAAAAGTTTGTGCTTATGTTAAATTAAAAAAAGGGGCCCACTTGACGCTGGAAGAATTAATCCATTTTCTGTCGCAGCATGATTTGGCCAAACAGAAAATGCCCGAACGCTTGGAATTGATAGATGAGTTTCCCATGACACCCTCCGGAAAAATAAAAAAGAATGAGCTTCGTAAGGATATTGCCCAAAAATTAAACTTACCGCCGGTGCGCATTTGAAGAGAATTTCGGAACCTTTAGGTTCCCAAATGGAGCGAACAGATGTTAGTCTATCTTCAGCCGTTTTGCTTTGAGTTTTCAGCTTAGAGCTATTACGCCGAACGCTTAACGCCGAACTGTATTAAGGGAGGTACCGAGAAATGGATTTTGATTTTACCAAGGAAGAAAAAGAGCTGATCGCAGAGGTGCGGGCTTTTATCGATAAAGAAGCCACGCCTGAGTTGCTGGCCGAAACACGCCAGTTGGGTTTGATTTACGGCGGGCCGGAGGGCCGGAAGTTTATCAAGAAATTTGCCTCACACGGCTGGCTGACCCCCAATTGGCCGAAGGAGTATGGCGGGTTAGGGACCTCCGAGATGGTGACTTACCTGATCCGGGAAGAGATGGCCTACAGTGGTCTTCCCTGTATCTTTGTAGGGGCACACATGGCCGGCCCTGCCATTTTAAGGATCGGCAGCCCGGAGATGAAGAAAGAATTCTTAACCCCCTTGGCCAAGGGAGAGATCGAATTCGCCCTGGGCTATACGGAGCCTCAGGCCGGATCTGATCTGGTCGCTATGAAAGTCCGGGCCGATGACCAGGGGGATCATTTCCTGGTGAACGGACAGAAGACTTTCAACACCCACTGCCATGTGGCTGATTATCACTGGCTGGCGGCCCGGACCGATCCCGAAGCCCCTAAACACAAAGGGATCTCCATGATGATCGTCGACTTGAAAAGTCCGGGGATTACCATCCGTCCCTTGATCACCATGGCCGGATGGCGGACCAACGAGGTCTATTACGATAACGTTAAGGTGCCCAAGAAAAATCTGGTGGGCGAAATAAACAAGGGTTTTTATTACATGATGTCGGCTCTGGATTTTGAACGAATGGCCCCTCCAGGGGTCTATCGCAACCTCTTTGATGAGATTGTGCATTATGCCAAATCAACTCAAGCAGGGGGAAAACCCCTTTCACAGAATCCTTTGATCCGTCAGAAACTGGCCCAGATGGCCATCGAGTTGGACGTGGCCAGGCTGCTCTACTATCAATTGGCCTACATACTGGATAAAGGCTCCATTCCCAATTACCAGTCTTCCATGGAAAAACTCTTTGTCACTGAATTATCCCAGCACATCACGGAAACGGGAATGGAGGTGCTGGGCTTGTATGGCCTGTTAAAAGAAGGATCGGAATGGACCCCCCTGGCCGGAAAAGTCGAGCATTTCCATCGCTGGAGTGTAGTTGAAACGATTTATGCCGGTACTTCGGAGATCCAGAGGAGCATTATAGCCCAGCGGGGCCTCGGGTTGCCCCGTCAATAATAAGGAGGGAGTCGATGAATTACGATTTAAGTCAAGAGCAACAGATGCTCAAGGATGCGGCCCATCGCTTTTTGGTGAAGGAATGTCCCAGCACTTTCGTTAGACAGATGGCCGAAGAGGAGTCGGGACACAACCCGGAGCTTTGGAAAAAAATGGCCGACCTGGGATGGACAGGGCTGATATTCCCGAGCGAGTATGAAGGCTCGGAAGCCAGCTTCCTGGATTTGGCGGTGCTGCTTTATGAGATGGGATACGTCTGTCTGCCGGGGCCATTTCTGGCCACCATGGAGGGAGGACTGACCGTGCTGGAAGCGGGAAACGATTTTCAGAAAAAGGATTATTTGCCGAAAGTGGCTTCAGGTGAAAAACTCATGACTCTGGCCTGGACCGAGCAGGAAGGAAGCTATGCAATCGCTACCCGGGCCGAGTTTCAAGATACCCATTACCTGTTGACCGGGACCAAGCTTTTTGTGCCTGACGCCCATTTGGCCGATACTCTCATCTGCGTCGCCCGGACAAAACAGGACGGGGCTGAGGAAATCGGATTATTTTTGGTGGATGGTAAGGCCCTAGGGGTCAAAATCAAGGTCCTGCCCACCCTCTCGGGCGAAAAATTGTGTGAAGTGACCTTCGACCAGGTGCACATTCCTAAAGAAAACCGATTAGGCCGGCCAGGCCAAGTGGGAGCCGTTCTTGATAAGATATTCCATATGGCCGCTGTGGCCAAATGTGCTGAGATGTGCGGCGGGGCCCAGAGGGTCATCGAATTGGTCATGGTCCAGGCCAAGGAGCGGGTCCAGTTCGGACATCCCATCGGCAGCTTTCAAGCCGTTCAACATCATTGTGCCAATATCCTGACCTTTGCCGACACGTCGCGGTTCATGACCTTTCAGGCCGCCTGGAAAATCAGTCAGGGATTGGACTTCGAAAAAGAGGCCGCCATGTGCAAGGCCTGGGTAAGTGAGTCCCATCGGCGTCTGGTAGCGTTGGCCCACCAGGTCATGGGGGGGATGGGATTCATGGAAGAGCATGATCTTCAGCTTTATTTCAAACGGGCTAAAACAGCCGAGCTGGCGTTTGGAGATGCCGACTTCCATCGGGAACAGGTGGCTCAAAAAATGGGGCTTTAACTCTAACCAGGGAAACCAGAATGGATAAATTTCGTTTGGACCATCAAGTAGCCGTTATAACCGGAGCGGGAAGCGGTATCGGTCGAGCCACTGCCCTGACTCTTTCGGAGAGGGGAGCCCCTGTGGCCCTGATCGACATTGATCGGCAGAATCTCGAATCCGTAAGCCAAATAATAGGTCAACAGGGTGGAGTCTGTAAAATTTATGTTTCAGATGTTGCCGATTTCCAAGCCTTACGGATAGTATTTCAAAATATTTTAAAGGAATTTGAAAAGATCGACATTCTGGCGAACGTTGCCGGCATTTGGGAGTCTGTTCCATTCTTAAAGTTAACCCCTGAGAACCATGACCGAATGTTAGCCGTCAATTATAAGGGATGCGTGAACTGCATTCAATTGGCCTTACCTTCAATGGTGGAGAGTGGGTATGGCAAGATTGTCTCCGTAGCCTCCATAGCGGGCAAGGAAGGTTCAGCATTGGGTTCCAGTCACTATGGTGCCAGTAAAGGGGCTATCATGGCTCTTTCCTGCTCATTGGCCAGGGAATTTGCCGATAATGGAATTAATATTAATGTCGTTTGCCCCGGGTTGATTGAAACACCGATGATGACAATGGCCGATAACCTGTCTTATGAAATGGCCATCAAGGCTTATGTCAAGCGATGTGCTCTTAAAAGAGCGGGAAAACCAGAAGAAGTAGCGGCGGTGATCGCATTTTTGGCCAGCGACGCGGCAAGTTTTGTGACCGGGCAATCTTGGAATGTCTGTGGTGGTACTCGGTTGGACTGAACGCCTTGGAGAAGAGTTTTTAAGAATTGGAAAAAATATTTCTCGGGAGGAGAAAATAAATGTACCAGACATTAACCTATGTCCAAGAAGGCGGGGTGGCCACAATTGGGCTCAACAGGCCGGAATCGTTAAATGGCTTCAATTTGGATATGGGAAAAGATTTGAGTGAGTGTCTCACTCATTGTTCCATCGATAAAACGGTAAAAGCAATTTTATTCAAGGGAGAAGGCAAGGTATTTTCAGCCGGAGGTGATGTTAAAGAGATGAAACAGGCCTCGGATCGTCCTTATACCGCAAAAATTGCCACTATGTATCTCAATAACATCATTTCCACCATATGGCGAATGCCAAAACCCATCATTGCAGCAGTCCACGGAGCCGTTACCGGGGCAAGTTTTGCAATGGTTTTGGCTTGTGATGTAATCATAGCGGCTGAAGGAACCCGGTTTGGTACCGCCTATTTGGCGATAGGACTGTCTCCCGACGGAGGGACATCCTTTTTTCTGCCGAAAGTAATGGGTTTCCATAGAGCAAAATATTTTGCCTTTGCCAGCGAGATGATTGATGCTGCCGCCGGCCAGCAGTTAGGATTTGTCAGTAAAGTGGTGAAGAGTGAAAACCTTATAGCCGAGGCTGCGAAGATCGCCGGCAAATTGGCTTCAGGTCCTGCCTGGGCTATTGGCAAAACCAAGGAGCTTCTTAACAGCAGTTTCACCCAGACTCTGGAATCCCAGTTGGAATCAGAGAGTAATGAATTAGCGTTTGCTATGGGTACGGCGGATTTCGAAGAAGGGTTTGAAGCATTTTTAGCCAAGAGGAGTCCCAAATTTAAAGGATGAAGATATTATGTACCGTTTAGGTAGCCTTAACAATTAACTTCTTATAAAAGGAGGTAGGTACAATGAAAACGAAAAAAATGCTGTTCTTCCTGGCGCTTATCCTGATTACCGGCTTGCCCTGCGTTGGTTTTGGAGCGGAAAAACCCGCAACACAAAAGCTGGAACCAATTACGATTGGTTACATACAGTCGTTGACCGGTGTGGCCGGACGTATGGCCGGCACGGAGTGTGCGATGTTAGCCGTGGAGGAAATCAATAAGGCTGGGGGAATCTTAGGAAGACAGGTAAAACTTCTTGTCCGCGATGACGAGTTTCGGCCGGCGAGCGCTTCAAAAGTAATCCGTGAACTCCACGATCAATACGGCGTCAAGTTTTTCCTGGGAATAACCAACAGCGGATCTGCTCTGGCTCTCATTCCCTATCTGGAGCAGACGAATTCCCTTCTGATCACCTGCGCTGCTCATAGCACCTTGTTAACCGGGAAGAAATTCAGTTCTAACGTGTTCCGTATCACCGATAACGGGGGAATTAGGGCCAGAGCAATGGCTGAAATGGCCCGGAAAGTATATCCAAATGTCCACAAGTGGGCGGGGTTTATCGCCGATTATGAATATGGGTGGAATTGCTGGAATAATTTTAAAAAGGTCATGACCCAATTAGATCCGAAGTTCCAGGAGGCCACTGTCCGGGCGCTTCCTTTGACCATGACCAGTGGTTTTGGCCCTCACTTCAGTAGTGTTGCCGAATCAGGCGCGGAGGGGATATATATCTCTCTCAGTTTACCTCAATCCATGAGCTTTTATTTAGAGGGCAAGGCGTTTGGAATTTTGGATAAACTTAAAGCTCTCCTCGACCATAATCAGGATGCTCGTGAAACAAGAGCTATAGGAAAAAATTTAAGCTATGATCTTTGGACTGGTATCCATTGGTTCAGAGAAGGTTATGACAACCCGGTGAGCAAGCGCTTTGCCGAAGCTTACCCACGAAGATTTGGAGAGCAGCTTTCGGCCGACACGATTAATCAAGGGGCGGGCAGTTACGATGGGATGTATGCCTATAAACATGCCATAGAGAAGGCTGGAAAGCTCGACCCGGAGGCCGTTAAAAAGGCCTTGGAGGGACTGCGCTTCGAATCATTATGCGGGGAGAAATGGATCAGACCGGAAGACCACCAGGCCCTCTTTAAGATTGTATTTCACCACATCGTTCCGGACCCCGGCAGTAAGTGGGGTTTTCGATATAAGGATTTTTTCACTGTTGATGCAAAGGATGCTCATGTTTGGCCTTTGAACATGGCCAGGGAGCAATAAGCTGATGGTCCCGCAAGACATTATCTTCGCCCAGAATTATAGAAACTGGAGGTAACCCCCGGATGGATTCAATCATATTCGATATCCTGGTGGGGGTTACTCAAGGGGGCCTTTATTTTTTGACTGCCGCCGGGCTGGTACTCATTATGGGTATCACCCGGGTGGTGAATTTCGCTCATGGGCACTTTTATATGCTGGGTGCCTACGTGGCCTGGATGATTGGGACGGCAATTGGATCGAATTGGGGATACTGGGCAGGCTGCCTGGGAGGCGCAATCAGCGCCGGTTTGGTTGGGATATTAGTGGAAGTTTTTTTCCTTCGGTCTCTGTATAAGACAGAGCCTCTTTTTCAGATGCTCCTCCTTTTCGGTCTTCTCTTTTTGATAGAGGGGGTTGTTTTTCTCCTCTGGGGGTCGTCGGTATTGAGGATTTCAATTCCCTCCTACCTTATGGGTAATATGTCCATTGGCAATATGACCTTTCCTTACTATCTCTTATTTGTTCTCGGCGCTTCAATAGCCTTGACTCTCCTTTTGTGGCTTTTCTTGTTTAAAACAGATCTGGGTAAAAACTGTCGGGCCGCTGGCATGGATACAGAAACAGCCGGGGCGCTGGGCATCAATGTGCCCATGGTATACACGTCACTGTTTACTCTCGGGGCGATGCTTGCCGGAGCGGCCGGAGGATTGGCCACTGGAATGAAAGGCGTGTCACCGCTTATGGGCGGCCAAATGATTCTTAACGCTTTGATCGTGGCTGTTATCGGTGGGGTGGGAAATCTGTTGGGGGCTCTTATGGCGGCCATTATTCTCGGGATAACTGAAACCATCATAGGGCATTACCTTCAAATGTTTGGAATGGCAGTACCATTTGTACTAATGGCCGTGATCCTTGTCATCCGTCCCTACGGACTTCTTGGGAGACCGGAATAATGAAAAAGATCCTAAGCCAGAGTCGATTCTTGCTTTTAACCTTTTGTCTGCTCCTCATCCTGTTTTTATTGTTCCCGAAATTTTTAAGTTCCTACCATATCTATCTTCTTTGTGAAGTAATGGTCACAAGCCTTCTGGCTTATGCTTTTTTCTTTATGCTGGCCTATGGAGGCTTAATCAATTTCGGGATATCAGCCTACTACGGAGTGGGGGCCTATACCGTAGCCATTCTTCTCACTAATGGGATAACGCGTGGTTTTTGGTTGAGCTTTTTCAGTGGAATGGCCATGGCAGCCTTATTGGCTGTGATCATTGGCTGGCTCTGTGCCAGAAGGAAAGGAATCTATTTTGCCCTGCTGACTCTTGCCTTTTCAGAAACTGTCCACGCTATTATCTTCAAATGGAGAACCCTGACGGGGGGGGATGATGGCATACCCAATGTGCCCAGACCCCCGGTTGATCTGGTTTTTGTCGAGGTAGGCCTGAAGTCCATAAACAATTTCTACTATTTGATCCTGATCATCCTCCTGATAACCCTTCTTTTGATATGGGTACTGGCCAACTCCAACTTCGGTTATACCTTGAGATGCATCCGTGATAATCCGGAAAGAGCCTCTTTCATAGGTCTAAACGTGCAAAGGGAGGTCTGGATCGCCTTTATCATTTCCGGTATAATCGCCGGTCTGGCAGGAGGGCTTCGAGCCATTCTGGGGGAAATAGCCAATCCCGACCTGGTCTCATGGATGAGTGCCTTTGAAGTCCTGTTAGCCCTGATGATAGGCGGCATTAATGCCTTTACTGGCCCATTTTTTGGCACCTTAATCTATGTGTTCCTGAAGTCTTACCTGATATCTCTCTGGGGGAATTGGTTAATCGTGATGGGCATTCTTCTCATACTGTCCGTAATGATTTTTCGAAGTGGGGTTATGGGATTTATCTCTGAAAAACTTAGGAGACCGCTGTGAACCAGGTACTCTTTAAGACCGAGGGGCTGGTTAAGCGTTTCGGCAGTCTACCTGCCTTAAGCGGGATTAGTCTTTCCATTGGAAGAGGAGAGCTATGCGCCTTAATCGGTCCCAATGGCTCCGGAAAAACCACCTTCTTCAACGTGGTTACAGGTAAGTTCAAGCCTGACGGAGGCAGAGTCTTCTTCGATGGACAGGACATCTCTGGTTGGCCGCCGGAATGTGTATTGCCCTTGGCGATGGCTCGAGGCTTCCAGGTAGCGAACCTGTTCCCCCAACTGTCGGTTTTTGAGAATGTTATGGTTCCCATTATCAGACGACATAAAAGGCACAATCGATTCTTTACTCAGGCCAAGCGACAGAAGAATATCGCCGAAGAAGCAATGGATGTGCTGCATAGTATAGGGATGGAAAAACTCGAAACGCGCCGAGCAGCATCGCTAAGCCATGGCGACAGAAAAAGACTTGACATGGGTATTGCACTGGCCTGGCAGCCAAAACTACTGCTCTTAGATGAGCCTACGGCCGGTCTTTCTCCGGAAGAGACCCAGAGTATGGTTCAATTAATAAAGCAGCTCCATGCAAAAAAAGGGTTATCTATATTATTCACTGAACACAATATGGAGGTTGTTTTCAGCATATCACAGAAAATTACTGTTCTTCAAATGGGGAGGGTAATCGCCGAGGGGAAACCGGAAGAGGTAAGAGAAAATAGTGCGGTGATTGATGCTTACCTTGGGAGACAAACATGATGTTGGAAATCCAAGATATTCATACTTACTATGATACCAGTTACATTCTGCAAGGTGTTTCATTAAAGTTGGAAGAGAGGGAGGTCGTTGGTCTATTCGGAAGGAATGGGGCAGGCAAAACAACTACAGTTAAAAGCATCATGGGTATACCGTCTCCACAGAGAGGGAGTATAAAATATAAAGGGGAAGAGATAAGCAGACTCGCCTCATTTCAAATCGCCCGAAAAGGAATAGGCTATGTGCCTCAGGGGCGGATGATATTTACTGAATTCACGGTAAAAGAGAATTTAGAGATAGTCGCCAGGAACCTGAAAAGAAAGGGAGTTTGGAATTTAAAATCAATACTTGAACTCTTCCCGCTACTGGAAAGGCTCCAGAAAAGGATGGGCAACCAGTTAAGCGGTGGCGAACAGCAGCTTCTCGCTGTTGCCCGGACATTGATGGGAAATCCGGAGCTAATGATTTTAGATGAGCCGACAGAAGGTTTAGCCCCGCTGATCGTAGCTTCGTTGATGGAGGCCATCCAGACTTTAAAAAGTTCAGGCATAACTGTGCTATTAGCGGAACAAAACATATTTTCCGCCATTAAAGTCTCGGATAGAGTATATGTTCTGGATGAAGGGAAAATCGTCTTTTCCGGAAGCAGTCGCGAGTTTACCGAGAACCAGCAAATTGCCAGGGAACATCTTTTAGTTTGATTTAAGATTTCCAATCCGAAGGTAATTTTGATTATTTTTCCGATGGTAAAAAATGTAATAAATTATCGCTGAAAGTGCCACAAAAACAGCAGTAACAATAAACATAAAATGGTAATTGGAATGTTCTGCAATTATTCCTAAAATAACGGCCCCAACGCTAACGCCTAAATTAACGGATAAGAAAAAAGTTGACGTTGCCATTCCCCTGCGTTGGATTGAAGCTGATGTTACAGCGATAGTTTGAAAGGTAGAGAAAAGCGTACCATAACTAATCCCTATTATGGCAGCGCTCATTAAAAATGCTATTGGATTCATACCCTGGCTTAATAAAACCAGTCCAATTGCATAGAGTAATATGAAAGGATAAATTACAATGTTAGCCCCTTTTCGATCAAATAACCTACCTGCAAATGGTCTGAAAAGTATATTCCCGGCGGCAAAAACTACAAAGAAATAACTCGCCAAATTACCCATTCCTATTTCTATTGCATAAAGAGTAATAAAGGAACCAATACCCGCATAGGCAATCGCAGTAACAGCACTACATAAAGATATAGGAATAGCTTTTGGTTCAATTATTTTATTCAAATTAAATAAATTACTAGTATCAGTTTTCGTTTTATTTGGTGATGTGGGAAGTTGAGCCAAATATAACGAGAGAAAATTTAATATTGAAAAGACAGTACATAAAATAAATAATGCATTAAAACTATAGTGTGCAATAACAGTAAGGCCCAAAAAAGGGCCAACTACTGATGCAATACTCATGAATGTTATAAAATAAGCAAAACCTTCCCCCCTATATTGTTGGGGAATAATGTCAGCGGCAACAACTGCCAGCAAAGTAGTGGTTATTCCAAAGATAACACCATGAAGAAAGCGCAATACCAGCAAAGAATAAAGACTATAAGTTAAGAGATAAAGGGCGCTTATGGCAACAAATAGTATAAGGGAGACAATGAGTATTTTCCTTTTATCATATTCATCCGCCAATTTACCTGATATGGGGCTGATAATAACAGACCCAAGGAAAAAAGCCGTCAAAGTTAGACCTATCTGCAAATCGCCATGTTTTAATATATTCCTTACAAATAATGGAATGGTAGCCATAAAGGCAAAGAAGGAAAAAAAAGTAAAAAAGTTACATAAGCAAATCCCTATAAAACCTCTACTCCATAACGACGACGATGATTCCAATATTATCCCTCCAATAAAAGTATTAGAAGTTAATCCAGTTAGGACGCAGATTTTCGCCGATAACCGAAGATAACTATTCTTTATATTCAAAATCTTGGCAATTTGCACGATCGGCGAAAATCTGCCGATCCGAGTCGATCTGCGTCCAAAAAGGAATTTCCAGTGAATCACTATATTTTTTTTGAGACTAAGTGCGGACTGGTTTCAATTAAACCAAAACTTACTGCCGAAAATAGTATCAGAGCTCCTGCAATAATGATCATTACTGTTTGCAAACCATAGAGGTCCGCTAATGCGCCCATAGTACCGGTCCCTACCGCCCCACCGAGTAGTTCCCCTACTCCCATAATCAGAGAAGGTGATGTAGTGGCTAAAGTCCTTGGGACACTCTCCGTGCCAATAATAAATAGCAAAGACGGCAGGGCTCCGGCTATTCCTCCCAAAATGACAAATAGAATTTGGGCCACCGTACCAACTGAAAAATACATTACCAAAAACATACAGGCCAGTATCGGAGCAAAAACAATTAGCACGGTCTTTCGGCCAATACGGTTTGAAATTGCCGGGATAACAAAATTCCAAAATATCACGCTCACCCCCGTAGCCGACATAATGAAGCCCATTGATTGTTCTGACATTTTCCCGAGTTGAACCCAATAAAGGGGGGAATAAACAAAAAATGACCACATGGCAAGCATAGACAACACAATCAGTACAATGCACAGGACAACATTTCTATACTTTAATAGTTTAGCGAAGTCGCTCCAGTCGGCCTTTTCTACACTTGCCCCGTCTACCGCACTGGTAGTTTTTACCTCTTTAACATAGAGCCCAATCAGTATTGCCAAAACAAGAGTCGGAAGACTGGAAACAATGAAAGCCCAATGCCAATCATAGCGAACCAGTAATTGGGTTACCAAAAGCGGTGCAATTAACCCTCCTATAATGCCGGCGATACCAACCACCAATCCAACGGCTACCGCGAACCTTTTGGGATCGGTTTGAACATGCAGTATGGACACATATAATGGAGTGTACGGCCCTTCAACAATACCTAAAAAGAATCGCATAAGTATTAATGACGTAAGTCCGACAGTAAATGCGGAACCTGCTGAAAATACCGTAGTTAACACTAATAAAGGAACCATCAGCCATTTTTTGTAACCGGTGCGGTCCGCCAAAATGCTAAAAACAAGTCCGAATATTGCCCATCCCAATGTCTGGAACAAAATGATTTGACCAATATGAGTATTATTTAACCCAAACTCTTTAACCAGGACCGGAAACAAAAAGTTGATAGCCATCCTGTCCAACATGACTAACCCTAAACCTATACCAAATAAAACAACCAATAGTGTCTCGTATCTTCTATTGTTCATTATTTGTCCTCCTCGTAGACTATTCAGACCGAAATTTAAATGATCCACTGCTTGCAGAGATTGACAGCGGCGGAGGCATCTTTGCCGTAGGCATCGGCCCGGGCGTATTTACGCACCTCGTCATCCATCTGCCCGCCGCCGATCATGATCTTTACTTTATCCCGCAAGCCCGCTTCTTCTATGGCCTTGACCGTTTTTTCCATGGAATCGAAGGCCAGGGTTAAAAAACCGCTCAGACCTACTACCTGAGGCTTAAATTCCTTGACCTTTTCCAAAAAGACTTGAACCGGCACATTGATGCCTAAATCCAGCACCTCGTAGCCGTTCACATCCAGAATGAAGGTGACGATGTCCTTGCCGATGTCATGGATATCCCCGGCCACGGTGCCGATCAGGACCTTGCCCTTCTTTTGAAAGGCTTCTCCTTTTTTAAGCAGCGGCTTGACCTTGTCTGAGATGTTTTTGAGAATCTCACCGGCCAGGACTAAATCGGGGATAAAATATTCCTCGGTTTCAAAACGCTTACCCACAATCTCCATGGCCGAGCGGGTCCGGTTCAGGATTTCCATTGGATTGATACCGTTTTTAATCATTTCATCGACCAAGACATAGACTTCCGACTCTTTCAGGTCAGCCATGAGATCTATCAGATTGTCGCTCATAGAAACTCCTTTGTTCAAAATTTCGCTTCAAGCCTAAGGCACAAGGCGCAAGGAAACCCGCAATATTCTTCTTTGAAGCATTGGCCCTTATGCCTTGTGCCTGTGCCTTTTTACAATCTTCGCAACCCCCGCCCCTCTCTATTCCGAAGAGAAGGGGGATTATCTCCCTCTTTTCAACAAACTGGCCGGCGTAAAATCGTTGTAGGTATAATGTTGATCATTGACCGTCACATCAGCGCCATAATAGGTGGCCATACCGAACTGAACATCAACACCAAAGGCGCCATCCACCATCGGATATCTGCCTCCTAACATGGCATGTCGTTTGAAGGGCATCATCCAAGCCTTCCAAAGTTTACCGGCTCGGTCCCAGACCACAATGTAATAAATATTACTGACGTTTTCTTTATCCAACCAGATTCTTTTTCGGCTCTGGGGATATTTGGAGTCTTTGGGCTTGATGTCAATGACATAGGTATCTCGTACTTCATAATTATCATAAGGAAACGGCAAATCCTTTTTTTTCCAGGTAGTTGGTTTAGGTATGAACGTGTTTTCCGTAATAGCCAGCACCTTCTGTTCCTTAACGATGGTATAAGTAAATTCCGGGATCCTTCCGTCAAAGCCCCACAAATCGTCCAAAGCGGCTATGTTTCCCAAAAGCGGTGTGGAGCGCTGTCCGGCTTCGGCTCTTAAAACCCGACGCATGCTGGGCAGATAGAGGTAGGTATCATCGGGTTTGTTCGGATCCACATAGCGGTAAGTGAGGTTGATCGTATTTTTAATACTATCAGGATTTAAAAAGTGGACCATAGTGGCCTTATAGAGTCCCAATGGATTAGGCAAGTCCGGCTTGGGAGAAACTGCCATGCGACTCTTGAAATATAAAAAAATCAAATAGGCATTATTCCATCTAAGATCTTCTCCTCTCCTCTTTTCAAAAGACGCTCCCCGGGCATGATCGATATTTTCATCAAACATATACCGGGAGTCGAAGTTCCACATGAGTTTAGTGGCAAAGTCTTTATCGTTTCTCTGGAGATCTGGGAAAGGCAGACCTTCTCTGTTGTATCCCCCCGTAAGGTTTCCCTGGGCATCAAGACCATATTTACCTTTATTTTTTGCCGAAAAGGCAAGCCACTCCTTAGGGATCGATATGGGTTTTGAGGCTATAACGTTGGCATGAACAGGGGGGATAAGTCCCCAGCCATCTTCAAAGGCCGGCAGGAACTCTTCCGGAAACAGATGGGGGTATTTTTTATAGTTGCTTTTGTCGATGGTCGTACCCGGTGCGGGCATCTCCTGACCAAAGGATAGCGAGGCAACCATGAGACTCGATATTATCATGGCGGCTGCCAACAGTGTCCAAAATTTAATAGTTTTGGCTTGCATAACTTTGTCCCTCCTAAAAAGATTTAAAAATTAAACTGGGTGGTGAGGACGATCATATCCTTGGTCCGCAGGACGCCCAGCCCTTCGTAATTGTTGTCTCCGTAAACATTGATGTATTTCAGTTCAGCGGAGAATTTCTGATTCCACCAGCCGGGGGTCCATTTTACGGCCGGCATGATCAACCCGCTGTTGGCCCAGGGCCAGTAGCTGACGACCAGTTCGGTTGAGATCCGGTTGTAAAGCCAATTGGTGGCTATCCGGCCGTTGAAACGGGGTACATAGGACGGCTGTCTGGTGGCGTAGATGATGTACTGAAGGTTGTCGGCATTGGGGATATATTCGCCTACATGCTCAATGGTGACGTCGAAGGGGGCGGTTTTGTGCCAATCGAAATAGAAGAAGCTGTTGAGGTCATAAGCCACCATGTATTTGAAATAATCCCGGGTGACGATGGCATTGAAAACCGTTGGGTCAAAGGTGTTGAAAGGCTTGTTCGGCGAATAAACGGCCTCAGCCCGGACCACCCCCGGCCAGGGAAGCTGCTTGCTCATGTAAGCCCCGACAATGTCCATGGAGGGATGGACCAGTAAATATTGTCTTTCGGGCAAAAAGCTGTCCGGTCCGGTGGGGATGAGCCTTCCGGTCAGATTGCCTCTCTTGAAGAGCGGATCATAGTTGTGGGTATGCCAGTACATGAGACCGAACAAATAGCCGCCGGCATTGGTACTGGTCCTGAAGCCGAATCGGGTATCGCTGATGGTATTATCGGGGAATTCCTCCTTAACCGTAGGGAGTTCCGTCGGGACCCAGGTCCCGGCCAGGGGGCCTGGGATGAAGGGGGGCAGTTGAGCCCATCCTCTGGAAAAGGGCGGAAAAACCACTCCCGGCGCTTGCGGGAAAATAAGGGTGTTGCCTACGGAATTGGGGGGCAGAAACCGGTCCTCGGGATTGATGGCGAACCGTTGTCCCGATTGATTATTGATCGGGCTGGCGAACTGGGCCAGCCGGTTGACCCGGTACTTATCATCCACCAGAAGGGGATTGATGATCCATTCAAAGCTGGAGCTCAAGGGGTCGATGTCGTGAATGGACCGGATCATCCACTGGGGGATGCGGGTATCCTCCAGGTTGGAGAAGGCCAGGGCAAAACGCTGGTCCTCGGGATGAATGACATCGCCCACCCGTTCGGTCAGGGATTCTCCCCAGATGGCGATCTGCCTGCCGATCTTGATATCGTTCTTTTTATTGGGGCTGAATTGAACATAACCTTCCCGGATGACGTCATTGAGATTTTTATATTCGCTGTATTCTTCCCCCCCTTTCTGGCTCACCGAGCCGTCCTCGGCCTTGTACCAGGGTTCATAGGCGAACTGGATGGCCGTATAGAGCTTCAACTGATTGGAGACTTTCCAATCCCCGTAAGCCCGCAGCCAGGTCCTTTCCGTGGCCAGCCGGTCGTCGTTTTGCTGAAAAGGCTGTTTCTCGAAAAATACGCCGGTATTGTTGCGCAGCCAGCCCCAGATGGTCAGTTCCTGGTTGTCTCCGAAGGTGCTCTTGTCAAAGGCCTGCCCCGGTCCGGGAAACGATAGGACCAGGATTGCCAGGCAGACCAGGCTTAACCACATTCCTTTTACACTTTTCGTAAACATCTCTTTCCTCCTCTCAAAGTTTAAAAAACGGTATAAGGTCCAAGGTGTAAGATATACGGTATATGGCATAAGATCTTTCCTTGAACCCTGCATTTTGGCTCTTAGGCCTTATCTTTCTGTTTTTAACCTTGTACCTTTTGCCTTATACCTTGAACCTATCTTTTCGGTAGCGTTCCCGGGGGGATGTGATATCCCCCGTTGTTGTCATCACCTCCCCTTGTAATAAATTTGGGCTTAATGATGTTGATCACGGCTGGAAGTACTAAAACACCGACCAGCATGTTGACCATCATCAATATCCCCAGCAATATGCCCATCTCCGCCTGAAAGCGAAGCGGAGAAAAGAACCAGAAGATAACCCCGGCGGTCATCATGGTGGCGGTGAAAAAGACCGCCCGGCCGGAGGTGATGATGCCGCCCCGGACCGCTTTCGCCAGGTCTCTCTCTTCCCGGTAGACCTCGATGATGCG
This sequence comes from Deltaproteobacteria bacterium, assembly GCA_016219225.1. Classification (NCBI taxonomy): domain Bacteria; kingdom Pseudomonadati; phylum Myxococcota; class Myxococcia; species Deltaproteobacteria bacterium. Next base: position 8,763 of record JACRBX010000268.1, on the reverse strand, counting down.
GCTGACGATGTAGAGCCCGTAATCCACCCCCAGGCCGATGCCCAGAGAGACGACCGGGAAGGTATTGATGTTGAGGCCGATATTTTTGAAAACCATGTAGGTAAAGGCCAGGAAGTTGGCCAGAATAAGAGACATGATGAAGATTATCCCGGCCAGGATGGAACGATAGGTCACGGCACAGAGGATGAAGATGATACTTAAGACGATGAAGAGGATCTGGTCCTTCTTGACCTGGATCACCTCGTTGGCCGCAGCCAGAATCCCTCCCAGGCCGCCGGCCGGTTTCGGGACCGCGTTTTCCATTAGCTTGGGATTATTTTTGATAAAATCTTTGACCCGGTGAATAACCTCTTTCAGAATCGGGCCTTCATGATTTTTCAGAAAGAGCTTCACGTTGGTGCTGGTGTTGCCATAGTCGATCCAGGTATCCATCTCACCCGGGGCAGCCCCGGTCTGAATCAGGGTGATCATGTTCTGGGTCGCCTGCTGGCTTGTAGGAATCGACTCCATCTTGGGGTCATTGCCGTAAGCCAGCATATTGGCCCCTTTAATCAGGTCGGCCACGGAGATGGCAAAACCCACGTTGGGGTCGGCCATCATATACTGCCTGAGCCCTTCCATCCCCTGGATGACATCCGGATAGGTGACTGATTGAGGACCCTTGCCCTGAACGGCTACCCACATCTGATCCACACCGGGAAACTTCCGGTTGATTTCAATGACATCCTGGTTGAACTCTGAATAAGGCCAGAGAATGGGAGACCCTGGGTTGGCATCACCGAATTTGAGGTGTGTCGAGGAGATGACTGCTATGATTAATATGAGGATGCTTAAGCCAACCGTAGCGTATCGGCCGGCACCGAAGGTCCAGTTTGACATCCTGATGAGGATCCGCCGGAGAAGATGCTCGGTGAAATATTCGATCCGATAAGTGAAGGATCGGTCAAGAATGGTAGTCTGGGTAGTCACTCTCCTGGTAAAATTCTCCTGCTTGTGGGCCAAAGAAGCAGGCACATCGGATTCCTTGGGGACCCGCACCTTAGTAAACAGGGCGAACAGGGGAGGGTAGAGGAAGAAGATGGTGAAGATCATGGCCCCTGACCAGAAAAAGCCCAAATAAGCCAGATTTCTAAGGGTCGGGATGGGGGTGAGGCAGATGACCAGTAAAGCCAGGGTATCGGCCAGGATGCCAATCAGCCCCGGCGGGAATAGACTGGTGCCGGTAATCAGGGCCGCTTCCCGGGTGTCGCCTGACTTCTGATACTCCTCGGTGAAGCGCTCCACCCACTGGACCCCGTGGCTCATGGCCCGGGCCGATAAGAGGAAGGGGATGACGATGATCAAAGGGTCGAAGTGAAACTTCAAGATGGCCGCAAAGCCCAGGCCCCAGATGGAGGTGATGACGGCGCTGATAAAGGGCCAGAACCACAGCCCACCCCGACTCATATAGGCAAAGAGCATCAGGAGGATCACCACGGAAGTGACAGCCAGGATAAGGGCCATATTGGGCAGGTAATGGTAGATCCAGCCGTAGAGCAGGGGTGTGCCGGTCAGGTAGATCTTATGATTTCCATCCTGTTCTTTCTTCTTGATCTCCATGAATTTGTTATAGAGCACATTGAAGTCGATCTTGCCTTCGATGAAGTTGGCATCCAGCCGAAGGGCCTTCTGATCCCGGGAAACCCAGATGCCGTTGACATTGCCCGAAGTAAAGACCTTTTTCTTCAGCTCCTCCATGGTGGATTGATCTTTCGGCACTTCTTTCATGACCGGGTATGAAGAAAACCCTCCGGCCGTCTCTTTCAGGATCGACACCTTCTGGGAGGCTATCGAGAAAATACCGAAGTGGTCCACCCCTGGTATGAGATCGACCGCATCGGTAATGCGGGACATCTTGGCCAGGGTCTCCGTGTTGAAGACATCGCCTTTCTTGACCTCCAATACCAGCGTGGCCTGGTAGGCCCCGCCGAAATACTTGGCGTATTGCTGGTGGACCTGCACATAGGGGTGGTTCTGGGGAAAAAGGTCTAAAAACTGGGTGAACATCTGGATGCGGAAGATCTGGCTCAGAAAGAAGAGGGTGATGACCGCCATGGCCCCTACCCCTTTTTTTCTATGGGTGATAAGAAAGCTGACCAGTGCTTTAACCATATATTACTCCTTCCCCGGGCCGACCATAAAGGCAGGCAGGCCGAGACGGCTCCAGGTTTTGCCGGCATCATGACTGGACAGAATCTTGCCTTCACTCCCCACCAAAAATCCTCCGCCTTCAGCGAAGGCCAAGCCTGAAAGCCAGGAATAGTGGCCCGGGATGACCAGGGGAGACCAGGTCTGGCCATTATCTGAAGATTGAACCAGTGCCCCTCGCAGGCCGACGGCCAAAAGCAGGGAACCCCAAAATCGAACCTTGAGCAGGGTATCATCCGTGTTGCTCTTAACTTCCTTCCAACTCCGACCGCCATCCAAGGTGACCAGGATCCTGCCGGCCGTACCCACGGCAACGCCCTGTCTTTTATCTTTGAAGGCGATGCCGAAGAGTTTGCCCAATTGATCGGCCCGTTGTTTTTGGAAGGTCTTTCCCCCATCCACGGTATGGAGAATGGTTTCAAATTCACCAGCGATCCAGCCTTCCCGGGAATGAAGAAAGACTAAGTCATTTAAAATTACGTCTTCCTGGAAAGGCAGCTTTTCCCAGGCGGCCCCTCCGTCTGCCGTGTGGAGGACGGTGCCGAAGGTGCCCACGCAAAATCCCTCCCGTTCATTGAGGAATTGGACCTTGAGCAGTTTCTGATCGGTCACGGGACTTTTTTGTTTCTCCCAATGAAGGCCCCCGTCCCGGGTATGGAGGATGGTTCCCTGGTCGCCCACGACCCAACCTTCCTGTTTGTTGACAAAGGATACGCCGGTTAAAGACTGGAAGGTTCCTGATTGCTGGCGGGACCAGGTCTGGCCTTCGTCTGCCGAGTGGGCAATGGCCCCGAAGTAGCCTACCACCCAGACCTGATTTTTATCCAGTACGGCCACGTCGTAGAACTTGTCGCCGAAGGTGATCGGGGGCGCCCCCATGGCCTTCATTGGCTCCGGACCGGCATTGGGCTTCTGCCCCGGACCGCAGCCGGCCATCAGAAAAGCCAAAATCAAAAACACCATTACGATCGACCGCCATGCAGGAATGTTCACCCGTTCTGCCTGTCTTTTTCTAAACACGCCTTTTTCCTTTTATTAACAGTTTAATGAATTGGTAATAGGCCTCCAATAATAAGCAAGGGGGCAATGATGCGAGGAAGAAACCAAAAACAAGGAGTAATGATGGCCATCATTAATTTGGAGGATCGGATTTTCTGGATCATCCATTGTGAACCATTAAAAAGGGTTGCCCCCCGGTAGTGGGATTGCGCCGTGCGAGCGCTCTTCATCCACGTTTGCCGAGAGTCCTTCATGACCCGTTGATCTGCGTAGTCATGAACTCGAGCTGTATCCGTATCGCTTCCGCAAGCAGCTTCGAGGAGATGGTCCCGTCCGTCACCGCATCGATCATGCCCGCTGGCGAGAGCCTCATCTCGTCAGTGGACAATCCCAGGAACTGCGACACATACCCGGCTTCTGTAACCCCTTCCGTCCAGAGATTCTCCGGCCCGCCCGGATGGGGGGCTATTTCGAGGACGTTTAGGCCAAGTTCCGTGTTGGTGATCCCCCACACTTCGTATTTATCGAACTCTGCCACTTCTTCAGTATGAGGCGGCGTTTCGGGGACTTCCAGGTAGAAGGCGAATCCGAGCAGATTCCCCTGAGCATTAAAGACTTCCCAATAGTTTTTCCCGCTCCCGGCCTCGGCCACTCTTCTGATTCTCTCAATATCCGCAAAGAGTTGCTTGAACTTATCCTTCTTCAACATCTTGTTTCCTCCTCTGATTATTCTTTAATAAACACCAAACTCATGAACGGCATCGGATAAAGCCTGCACGTTTTCCGGTTTGGCTTCATCCGGTATGCCCATGGAGCAGTCGATGATTAAACCGCCATTGTCCCCGAAGATATCGATCAGTTCTTTGACATCGTCCTGCACCTTCTGCGGCGTTCCTGTGCAGAGGAGTGAGGCCGGTACGTTACCCCAGAATACCATCGTATTCCCCAAGAGCTTTTTTGCCTTTTTCCGATCCACAATGTCGAAATGCCCCATTACCTTCCTGGCCGGCAGTTCCTGGAGATACTCCAACCGTGGCGTGTAGTCGCCTTCAAAAAGGGGGATAGGGGTAAGTCCCGTTTCGATGATACCGTTTATGAGAGCCTTGAACCCGGGCCAATAAAACTTGGCAAACTGTTTGTCGCTCATGAAACCAGCCGCACCACGGTGCATGGGGATGAAGATGCCCTTCGGCCCAGGTTGCCCGGCAGTCATTGTGGCCATGCTGATCGTGACGGGTACCAGCCCTTCGATCAGGGCGAGAAGCTTCTCCGGAGTCCTGTACATATCGAGCATAGAACCCTTCATGCCACGCAGGATGTCAGATACCATATCAAAAGCGCAAATGACCATAGCCCGGAAAGGCACCGGGTAACCCGACTTCATCATCTCCATCACGTAATTCATGACCTGTGTTTTGAACAGGGCATGGGTCTCGGCGAGATCCAGGGCCTTTTTCAGAATCTCTACCATGGGGGGAGCCGAGAGCATCTCTCCCAGGAAAACGGGTAGGGTATAAGCGTTCGAGAGGAAGAGCAGTGGAGGTGCCGGCATCTGGGTCATGGCGCTCAAGGGGGCCAGAGCCCTCGCTACGCGAGGCCAGAGCTTCTTGACGGCATATCCGTTTGGATCAGCCAATGCCTCATCGTATTCATGCTGCATCATGGTTTCGCCTTCGACCCATTGGAAGGGCTGGTCGTCGGAGAGGCCACTTCCAGGCCATTTGAGCTGCGTAACTCCGAGTATCTCCAGGGGACGGGCCGGCATCACCGGTCCGGGTGATGGTGCTGCATCCCAACCATATTCGACGGTAGCCTCCTGCCAGGCCTTCAGGGTGACGTCCATGTTTTTCATGGCCTGCTTGTTCGAGATTCCCTTTATCCTTGTAGGGAAAAAGGTGACGACCACCGGGGCCACGGGGATGCGGTCGGGGTTTCTCAGATTCAGGGCGTCGTCTAAGCGTTTCGCCCTGGTGATGAATTCCTTTGGCGGTTCAAAAACTGGCGCCTGGGGGTTTGGTGTTGCCTCCGACATATAATTGTCTCCTCTTTTTGTTAGCTCCATCGGTTTGCTACCCATTCATTGGGCATCGTCCCTCTTTAAAGCTTGTCAGGCTGCTCCAGCGGCTCGACTCCACCACCGCGCCGTCCGGAGCGAGGATCAAGGCCCCCACCCCATCCAGGCCGTCGATCAGATCTATTCCTTTCTTCAACCCCAGAATGGTTACCGAGGTGGCCAACGCATCGGCATCAACGGCTTCCTCCGCCACTACCGTTGCCCTGAGTACGTCCTTGACGATCCGGCCGTCTCGGGCATCGATAATATCGTCACTCCTCCTCCGGTAAGTTCCGCTGGTCGCAACAGCGCAGTTGCTAAGCGCTACAACAGAAGCGATTCTCAGGATGCTCCGCGGATCGCCCAGGCCGATCCGCCAGGGGGTTCCGTCGGGACGGGTCCCGATGACCTTCAGATCGCCACCGGCATCGACCAGGGCGCTCATGATCCCGTTCTGGCGCAGGACCTCTACGGCTGCATCGACGGCATATCCCTTGGCAATACCGCCCAGATTGATTCCCATCCCTTTCTTTCCGAAGCGCACCCCCTCGTCAGCTTCGATCACATCCTGGCTGTTCACAAGCCCCAGCCCCGCAGGCGACGCTTTCTTGCCATACGGTTCCCCGCTCTTACCAGACCGTGACAAGGCTTCGTGTCCTTTGAGAACAGGATGTATAGTGACATCGAATGCGCCGCCCGTTAATTTCCAATAGTGCATCGCCCGGCCGATCACTTCCCTCGTATCCGCACTCAGTCGATCGCAGCAGCCCTTCTCGTTGAGTGTGCCTATTTCACTGTCAGGACGGTAGGCACTCATACGGTCTTCAAGTCTCCGCAGGCGGCTAAAGGCGAGGTCCATTATCCTTAAGGCTTCATTGGAATCGGGGTGATCCACTATTATTCTGACAACGGTCCCCAAAGCCAGTATCGTGTTCTGCGTCACTTCCCACCTTTCTGCCTGCCCGGGGGGCAGGCGCGCTGTCTCTTGTTCCCCTCAGGCCAGAGCGAAGGGGCTGGCGATCATCATCTCCTCTACGGGCATCTTCGAGAAGATCTCCACCCCACTGGCGGTCACGACGAGCATCTCTTCGAGCTTTGTCCTGCCGACGAGGGGGTCGAATTCCATCGCCTCGACCGCCATGGTCATACCTTCTTCGATCACCATCGGGTGTTTCGGTGACCATAGCCGGTTGCATATCGGGTATTCGTACAGCCACAGGCCGAGGCCGTGGGCGAGGTCGTCGCACCACATCAACCGGTCATCGGGCAGGCCTTTTTCTTTTGCGGTCGCCCAGTTCTCGGCCAGTTCCGCGGTGGTGATCCCCGGCCTTATGGCATTGATCACCTTGTACATCCGATCGTAACTCCGCTTATGCAGGTCTTTTTCTATTGCCGACGGCTTTGTGGAAACCTTGTAATTCCTGTAGTAACATGAGGTGTAGCCCATGTAGGTCGCCCTCGTAATATCTATCGTAACCACGTCTCCGGGCTGGATGATTTTATCCATGTTCATGCTCAGACCCCCAACCTGGCCTCCGGAGCTGACGAGAACATCCCAGACTTCCTCCACACCGTTTCTTATCAGAGAATCAATGCCTACGGCCCTTATATCCCGCTCCCTAACCCCCGGTTTGATCGCCTGGTACATAGCGTAGTGCGCCGCATCACAGAGTGCCGTAACCATGTGCATACAGTTGATCTCGTCTTTCGTCTTTACCGCCCTCGCCTCAAGCAGGACAGGCATGACGTTGACCAGCTTCAGTCCCGCCTCGACCAGGGCCTGCCGGCCGGCCTCATCGATGTCATCAATCCCTAATGGTTCCTTGGCCAAACCAAGACGCGCGAGCTCACTTTTGATGCCTGCGGCAAATAGTTTGGCCGTCTCCCAAGTGGCTTCTTTTCCAGCCGACTGACACGCCCACTGGAGTGACAGCCTGAATTGCTCAGGCTTGATCCAACGGGTCTCCCAGATATTTCTCCCCGGTGTTTCAAAGAGGACCGCGTCCTGTTCGGCAAAGACCAGGCAGTACCTGAGCCGGTCCAGAAAATCGATGAATTTTGTGCTCGTTGCGTATCGAATATTTTCGGGCCTGAAGAGTAATGCTGCGGCTATTTTGTTCTTCTTCAAGGCACTCTGAGTTTTGTCCGTCCTTTCCTTTCTCATGCGCTCGTAATCGATCGGTCCCGGTGTGAAATCATACGCCATACCACCCGATCCGAGTTTCAACCCGTATGTACCAGCCATGTCCAACCTCCTTTTTTTTAGATCCCGTCACATCGACCCATTTTCATCAGGTCATCTTGTCTCTTGCGGGAGGGCCTTGTTGCTTCACATTCGCACAGGCCCTCCCGTATTCGCCTATTCCTCAGCCGTTTCAAAGGCGACGCTCCGGCCCACTAATCGGCCGAAGGTCATCGAAGCCGGCCACATAAGACCGCCCAGATAGGTCCCTTTTCCAACCAGACCCCCGGTCACTTCACCTATTGCATAAAGGCCTGAAATGACTTCTCCGTAATTGTTAATTACCTGGGAACGGGTATTGATCTTCAACCCTCCCTTGAACGACGTGAGGGACGGATGACATTTGACCGCGTAGTAGGGCGGGGTATCAACCGGGATAGGTTCACCATTGACCGATTGCAGGTATTTACGTCCAAACACGGTGTCGTAGCCTTCGCTCTCAACGTCCTCGTTGTATTTCTTCATGGTCTGTGCAAAGAGCCCTGGATCTTTTATGCCGGCGGCCTTGGCCAGTTCCTCCCAGGTGTCGGCTGAGTACTCCTTGGCACTCGAAACACAGGGCAAGACCACCGGATGTATTCTGATCTTGCTGTCATAGATTATGAAGAATTGCGCCTCTGGTTCATCCAGAGCGGCATCCGTCAAGTTTCCGTAATATCCTTTTGGACAGGACTCGTCGTAGAAACGCTTGCCGTTCAGGTTGACCGTAACGCCCCCAAAGACAACCGCAAAATACGGCCGATCAGACTTCGTCGTGTCGCAGACCGGCAAGGAGGACACAACTGAATGTCCGATATGTTTTGTTGCCGCCCCCGCATCCAGGGCCATCTTGAGTCCGTCTCCTAAATGGCCCGGTGCCATGGTGGGAATGCAGTCAACATACCGTTCGCCGTACTCGATAATCATCTCCCGGTTTCGTCCGAATCCGCCGGTCGCTATGACTACCGCTTTTGACGCCTTGAAATTCATGGTCTTGTTTTTAGCCTCTACGGTCACACCTAAGACTCTTCCCGTTGAGGGATTGGTAATGAGCCGGCGGGCCCGATGCTGAAAGAGAATCTCGATATTCTTGAATTCTCTTGCCTTGTCTTCTATTCTCTGCATGGTCGCTGCGCCTCTGTAGAAGTGGAGACGTCCTACCTTCAGATCTCCTGACATAGGGTATCAAAAACCTTATAAGATTGATGTTCTTTGAAAATCTACCAGGAAAAATTAATGTAACATTATTTCTTTATTTTTTATGTTTTTTGGGGTAATATACTCCCATGAAAACACAGCAGAC
>JACRBX010000267.1 GCA_016219225.1 Deltaproteobacteria bacterium | reverse complement strand
TTCAGGGTTCAGGGTTCAGGGTTCAGGGTTCAGGGTTCAGGGTTCAGGGTTCAGGGTTCAGGGTTCAGGGTTCAGGGTTCAGGGTTCAGGAGGAAGATGGAAGAGCTAAAAGCGAAAAATGAACAGGGAGGATTATGGAAGAATATAGGGTAAAAGGAAAGATTGTGGAGATCAGGGGGAAGGGGGCCTGCTCCTATGGGCATCAGGTAGGTGAGGTCTTCGAGTTGACGGAAATGGGTTCTTCCATTTGCCAATGGGCCTTGACCAGCATCTTCCCTTTTTTTACGGTCTTGAAATTCGGCGGTAAATTCCCCTGGTCTGAAGATCCGGACCGCCTGCAGATAGCCTGTCCCGATCCCAATAATGTTGTCGTTTTTGAACTCTGGAGAGAGAAAAAAAACATTTTTTAAAGCCCTCCGTGGGCACGAGGATTTTTTATGAAAATAATAGCCGTTTCCATAAGCGATCAAAAAGGGGTCCCGAAAAAAAATATTCCCGAGGGAACCTTAGTAGAAGAATTCGGTTTGGCCGGCGATGCCCATGGAGGCCCCTGGCATCGCCAACTCAGCCTCCTGGCCCTGGAAAGCATCAAAAAAATGCAGGATCTGGGGCTGAAGGTCCACCCCGGTTCCTTTGCCGAAAACATAACCACCGAAGGGATCATCCTGCCCGAACTGCCTATCGGCACACGCCTGCGTTTAGGTTCGGAAGCCCTGGTGGAAGTCACCCAAATCGGCAAGGTCTGTCATGACCGCTGCGCCATCTATCGTCTGGCCGGGGATTGTGTTATGCCCAAAGAGGGGATCTTTGTCCGCATTATCAAGGGAGGTCCGGTTAGAGCAGGAGATCAGATCGAAATTCTAACCAAAGATATTTGAAATCAAATGCCATGGCTCAGGTCAAGAAACTTTCGGGCAAGGACTGTTTGTACTTCAAACGGGGGCATTGCATCCGGCCGCAGATCTTCCCTCCTCCCGAAGACCAGCTTTGCATGCTGATCGTCGAAAGAAAACGCATGGGTCATAAAACGTTGGACCGGTTGAAACGATTGGAAAGGTTCGGTTTGACCATCCATGACCGAGAAGGCTTGATCGCCCAACGTTATATCGTCAATAAAAACCTCAAAGAAATGGCCAAAATATCCTGTAAGAATTTTATCGATTCCGGTCTTAATTATCCTCCTTGTATCCATCAGGTCAAGAGCCAATGTCTGCTGAAGATGGAAGCCTGCCTGGGACGCTGCCCGGAGTACCGATTGAGAAGGAAAGAAGCCCCATGACCCTCCCCGGTTCCTTTAAGAACCCCGTCCCGACAGTAGATATCATTATCGAAATGGATGATGGCAGGATCGTCCTCATCCGGAGGAAAAATTTCCCCTTCGGCTGGGCCATCCCGGGGGGTTTTGTGGATTACGGGGAATCCATGGAAGAAGCGGCCGTCCGGGAGGCCCGGGAAGAGACCTCTTTGGAAGTTACCCTGGTTCGGCAGTTCCACACTTATTCCCGTCCGGAGCGGGACCCTCGTCGTCATACCATCAGCACTGTTTTTATTGCCCGGGCCATAGGCCTCCCCCGGGCCGCCGACGATGCCCAGGAGATAGGGCTATTCGATTCCCGCACCCTGCCCTCCCCTCTGGCCTTCGATCACAGTCAGATCCTTGCGGATTATTTTAAACAAAAAGAAATGGAAATATCCTTGGAAATAACGCCTGAAGAGATGGAAGAGAGGGTCCGGGAGGTTTCAGGACTGCTGAAAAACCGAATTCCTCCCGAGACGAATATCGCTATCGTCCTGGGGACGGGTCTGGGAGGGCTGGCCGACCGTATCCGGAACCCATCTTCCCTTTCCTATCAAGACCTCCCCTCATTTCCTCATTCAACCGTTGAATCCCACTCCGGGAAACTGATCTGGGGAGAATTGGCCGGGAAAAAAGTGGTGGTCCTACAGGGACGTTTCCACTTGTATGAAGGATACTCGCCCAAGGCAATCGGTTTTCCTGTTCGGGTCCTGGCTGCCCTGGGGATCAAGGTCCTGATCATTTCCAACGCCGCCGGAGGACTGGATCCCCATTTTCAGGCCGGCGATGTGATGCTGATAACCGATCAGATCAATTTCACCGGGGAGAATCCCCTTATCGGCCCCCATCTGGAAAGCTGGGGACCCCGTTTCCCGGACATGTCCCGGGTCTATGACCGGGAACTCCAGACCCTGGCCGGAGAGTCGGCCCGTTTCCACCAGATCCCTCTGCGCCGCGGGGTTTACGTCTGCCTTAAAGGACCTTCTCTGGAGACCCCGGCCGAAACCCGGTTTTTGATCTCCATGGGGGCCCAGGCCGTCGGCATGTCGACCATCATGGAAGTCATCGTGGCTGTTCAATCCGGGATGCGGATCCTGGGCTTTTCAGTGATTTCCAATGTCAATCGTCCGGACAGCATGGAGCCGGCTTCCATAGAATCGATTATTCAAACCGCTCAAACAGCCGAGCCCAAATTAGTGGCCCTGGTGGAAGGGGTGCTTTCGAGGCTCCCCTGAAAGGAAACGATTAAAAAAATGTCTCATGATCCGGTAGATCTCTTGATTAAAAATGCCCATATCGTCACCATGAATCCGGCCATGGAAGTCCATCAGCCCGGGGCACTGGCCATTCGGGGAGATACGATTGTCGCTGTGGGGGCGGAAAAAGACCTCCTGGGTCTGGAAGCCCGGGCCCGGGAGGTCTTGGACGTTCAAAGAGGGGCCGTGCTGCCCGGCTTAATCAATACCCATACCCATGCCGCCATGACCCTCTTTCGCGGTCTGGCCGATGATCTGCCCCTGGAAGATTGGCTGCACCATCATATCTTTCCGGCCGAACGGAAGATTAACGCCCAGTGGGTCTATTGGGGGACCCTGCTGGCCTGTGCCGAAATGATCCTTTCCGGCACCACCACCTTTTGCGACATGTACCTTTTTGAAGCTGAAGTAGCCAGAGCGGCCCGGGAAGCCGGGATGCGGGCCCTGGTGGGAGAAGTCCTTTATGATTTTCCCTCCCCTAATTACGGACCCATAGAAAAAGGATTTGACTATACCCTTCAGTTGATCCGGGATTTTAAAGAAGATCCCCTGATCTCCGTGGCGGTCGAACCCCATACCCCCTTTACCTGTTCCCCGGATCTTTTAAGAAAGGCCGGGGCCGTCAGTGCAGAACAGGGCGTTCCCCTGATCATCCATCTGTCGGAAACTTTCCCGGAGAAGGAACAGATACAAAAACAATATCAGACTTCACCGGTCGGTCTTCTCGATGGTCTGGGATTGCTGAGCAGCAACCTGATTGCAGTCCATTGCGTGGCCCTGTCGGAAGAGGACATGAATGCCCTGGGAAAGGCCGGGGTCAAGGTGGCCCATTGTCCGGAAAGCAATATGAAGCTGGCCTCGGGAGTGGCCCCTGTGGTCCCCATGATGTCCCGTGGGATCACGGTCGGCCTGGGGACTGACGGCTGTGCCAGCAACAATAATTTGGACCTCTTTCAGGAAATGAGTGCCGCCGCCAAACTGCACAAAGTCCACCTCCTGGATCCCACGGTCATGGATGCCCGGACGGTCCTGCGCATGGCCACCATCGAAGGGGCCAAGGTCCTGCAGATGGACCGGGTGATCGGCTCTTTGGAACCAGGAAAGAAAGCCGACCTGATCATCCTGGATCTGAAACAACCCCACCTGACCCCGCTCTACAACCTGTATTCGCAGTTGGTCTATGCCGCCAAAGGCTCGGATGTCACCCAGGTTTTTATCAACGGGAAGCAGGTCCTGAAAGATCGTCAATTGACGACCTTGAGCTTAAGGACCATCTTTGAAAAGGCCCATAGTTTTGCCAGTTCTTTGCAGACCGGATCTTAAAAGAAAGTCTTGAATCTTTTACTTTGTATCTTGCAACTTGCAACTTGAATCTTGCATCTTGAATAGGCCATCATGACTCCGAACTCCGAACTCCGAACTCCGAACTCCCCCCTGGATTACCTCTTCCAGGGCGGCCTGATCCTGTCCCTTTCGCCAAATTTCCCTGAAACCTTTACCGGCTCCATCGGTATTCAGGGAGACCGGATCGTCTTTATCCAACCCGAAAATTCTCCAAACCCTCTGCCACCGGCAGAAAGGATCATCGATGCCCGGGGCTTCCTGATCCTGCCCGGCCTGGTCAATACCCATACCCATGGGGCCATGACCCTTTTCAGGGGTCTGGCCGATGATCTTCCCTTACAAACCTGGTGGGAACAATTCATCTTCCCGGTCGAGAGCCGTTTTATCAATCCCGATTCGGTGTATTGGGGGACCCTTCTGGCCTGTGCCGAGATGATCCAGTCCGGTACCACCACTTTTGCCGACGGCTACTTTCACATGGATGAAGCCGTCAAGGCCGCCGATCAATCAGGCATGCGGGCCGTCATCTGCCAGGGGGTCCTGGATTTCCCCATACCGGGTGTCCCGGACCCGGCCCAAAATAGAAAGGTGGCCGCCCGCTTTGTGGAAACCTGGAAAGGCTTCTCGCCGCGGATCCGGACCGGGATCTTCTGCCACTCTCCCTATACCTGTTCTTCGGAGACCTTGCAGAGCGTTAAGCGTCTATGCCGGAAAGAGCAGGTGCCCTTCTTTATCCATGCAGCAGAAACCCGGGAAGAGATAGCCTTAATTCAATCCCGTTATGGGAAGACCTCGATCCGATATCTGCATGACCTCGACATACTGGATGAACAGACCATTGCCGTTCATGCCATTCATCTGGATTCAGATGAAATCAAACTCCTGGCCCAGACCCGGACCGCAGTGGCCCATTGTCCGGAGAGCAATATGAAACTGGCCTCCGGTATAGCCCCGGTAGTCGAGATGCTGGAAAAGGGTGTACGGGTGGGACTGGGGACCGACGGTTGTGCCAGCAACAATGATCTCGATCTGTTCAAAGAGATGGACACCACCGCCAAGCTGGAAAAGGTCCGTTATCTGGACCCTACGGTCATGAATGACCGAACGGTCTTCCGGATGGCCACCCTGGAAGGGGCCGGGGTTCTGGGTCTCGAAAACCAGATCGGATCTTTAGAGGTCGGTAAACAGGCCGATCTGGTCCTGCTGGATCTTTCCAAACCCCATCTGGTCCCCTGTTATGATCCCTTTTCGATCATCGTCTACTCCGCCCAGGGGTCTGATGTACATTCGGTTATGATCGCAGGGCGCATGGTTATGGAAGACCGGAAAATACTGACCTTTGACCTGGATGAGGTCTTAGATCAGGTAAACCGGATAAGTCAGCGGATTATCGCCGGAGGTTATGCAAAATGAATTATTTTCATTTTTGGCAGAAATGGATCCTGGTGGTCGGTATTTATCTGGTCGTTTTTGGTCTTTTTTTAACCTTTTTCAGCCAGTCCAGCCTGATGAATGTCCTTTTTAATAATCAGATCGATCCCCATTTTTGGACCGATTCAAAATTACCTGAAAACACCTTTAGATTTCAAGGCTGGATCTATGGGGTCCTGGGGGCCGTGATGGCCGGATGGGGAACATTGATCGCTTTTTGGGCTTATTACCCATTTAAAACCGGTGAAAAATGGGCCTGGAATGGCTTGGCCTTCGGTACGGGAATCTGGTACTGCACGGATACAACAATCTCGGCCCTATACGGGGTGACCTTTAATATCGTTTTTAACACCATTATGCTCGTTTTATTAGCGGCCCCCCTGGTGTTTTCCAGAAAATACTTTTCTAAAATACAAACAGGTCAAGGCCGCCCATCATATTCATGATACTGCCGGTCATATAAGCCGCGCCTTCCGATACCAGGTAGGCCACGGCCTCGGCAATCTCCTGAGGATCGGCGGCCCTGCGAAAGACAGTTTTTTTCTCAACCGCCTGGCGGACCGCTTCAGGGAGCAAATCATACCCATCTGTAGCGCATATCCCAATGAGAACGCAGTTGGCGGTTATATTAAACCTGGCGCCCTCGAGCGCTGCCGACTTGGCCAGGGCGATCAGGCCCGCCTTGGCCGCCCCGTAACTCGTCTGCCCGGCACCTCCCAGGACACCGGCAACAGAGGACATATTGACGATTCGGCCCCATTTATTGGCGCACATATCCGCCCAGGCCTCCTTGATACAATAAAATGCGGAATTGAGACAGAGCTTCACTTCGTAATCCCATTCCTCGGCGGTAGTCTTGGCAATACTGATATTATGGCCCATGAGGGCCGCATTGTTGACCAGGATGCTGACAGGGCCCAAGGCCCCTTTTATGGCTGCAAAACCTTTCTGGACCTCCGCATAATTACTCGCATCCATCTGAACGGCCATGGATTTCCGGCCCAGGGCCTTGATTTCTTCTGACAAGGCTGCTGCCCCTTCCATGTGGTGCAAGCCGGTCACTGCGACATTCGCCCCCATCTTTGCCAGCGTCAGGGCGGTGTGTCTGCCAATGCCTTTTGGCATTGAAGCCCCTGTTACCAATGCAAGTTTTCCTTCTAAACCCATATTGCCCCCTTCGTTTTCCGGCTATCGGTCGTTCGGTCGTCTTGTTAATTCTCCATAGAGAACAAATAAATTCTATATAAAACAAAATAATTAACCCCTGTCAAGAAAATAATCCTTGCCCCTGTCTTTCCCCTATTTTATACTCTATACTTTTTTAAAGGTGATTCGGAGATCAAAAAGGGCTGATCGGATTTACGGTGTGGGACAGGCTTAAGACCCAAGATATAGGATGTTTTATTTCACGAAGCTGGGAGATAGCCTGGCCCATGACCCTCATCATGGTGTTCGAGTTCCTCATCGGCCTTACCGATGTTTTTGTAGCCGGCCGATTGGGGGAAAACATCCAGGCGGCTTATGGTTTTGTCATTCAATTCTATTTTATTTTCATCATTGCGGCCAATGCCCTGACGGTCGGCACGGTCTCGGTCGTTTCCCGTCTCTTCACCGCCGGGGACCAGGAACAACTGACCACCGCGGTCTTTTCATCCCTTTTAGCCACGGCCGGAGCCGGAACCCTTTTCGCCCTGGTGGGAATCTTCTTCGCCCCGGATGGGATCAGGCTGCTCAATATCCCGGAGCAGGTCAAGCCTTTTACCATCCCTTTGATTCAAATCTACTCCGGGGGGCTCCTCTTCCAATATATAGTCATTAACGGCAACGGTATTCTGAGATCCTGCAACAGGATCAAGATCTCTCTCCGGACCATGACCATCGTCTGCGGCGTCAATATCCTGCTCAATTTTTTTTTCGTCTTCTATACCTCTCTGGGTTTCAAAGGGATAGCCCTGGCCACAGCCACGGCCTCCTTGGTAGGCAGCCTTATCAATCTATCCCAGGTAAGAAGGCTTATGACCGGAGTCCGCTCGTTTTCAACGGCCCTGGTCAAAAAGGTGACCATCATCGGTTGGCCTATGGCAGCGGTCCAGATTCTCTGGCAGGCCGGCAGCATGGTCCTTTTCCTGATCATCAGCGAACTGCCGGAAAACAGGGTGGAAACCCTGGCTGCCCTGACAACCGGTCTGCGCATCGAATCGGCCATTTACCTGCCGGCCTTCGCTTTCAACATGGCCAATGCCGTGATCATCGGAAATCTGTTAGGGGAAAAGAAACAGGAAGAAGCTTATAAAAGTGGATTGGTGACGGCCCTGATCGGGGTCTCGGTAGTCACCTTCATGGCCCTTCTGGTGGTGATCAACGCCTGGTGGATTACCTCGTTTCTCTCCACCAACCCGATCGTGGTCCGGGAGAGCATCCGCTATATCTATATCGCCATGATCAGCGAGCCCTTTATGGCCTGGGGCATTATCCTCGGCGGGGGCTTAAGCGGGGCCGGTGACACCCGAAGCGTCATGGTCCGGGTGTCCATGACCATCTGGTTTATCCGGTTGCCCCTGGCTTATCTTTTTGTCGTGGTCCTCGGCTATGGGGCCGCATCGGTCTGGTGGTGCATGAACATCTCCCAGTTCGTTCAATGCTATCTCCTTTACCGGAGGTATGCGAGGAAAGGTTGGCTGGCCGCCTCGGGGCCGGGAATGGTTTAGTACAAAAATACGGATATTGATGAGTTCGTAAAAAGGCAGGAGGACTCCAACTCCGTCATTCCCGTGAAAACGGGAATCCAGTGTTTTTAAGAAGTTAGAATTCCAAGGTTTTTCATACTTGTAACTTGCATCTTGAAACTTGAAACTTTATTTTCGAACTAAAGAGGTTCTTTCAAAAGTCTTAATTATGCAAAAATTAACACCCAATAGGTCAGCCGTCCCGGCTGACTATCTAATGGTTTCAATCTATTGTCAGGCAGGATGCCTGACCTATTTTTACCGAACTTAGACATTTGCAAGGGGCACTAAAGAAAGGAAAATAGTTTGTCAACCAATGAAGAATTGAACGCCTTTATAAACCCCAAGTCGGTGGCCGTTATTGGCGCTACGGAGCGGCCCGGATCATGGGGCTCTTTTATTATGGAGGGCCTTCTCTCCAGACCATTCCCGGGCCCCATCTACCCCGTCAACCATCAGGGAGGCCGGATTTACGGATTGCCCGCCTTCAAGGATGTCCTGGCTATCCCCGGGGAACCCGAACTGGCCATCTTTACCATCCCGGAACAATCGGTGGAACAAACCATCCGGGAATGCGGGCAGAAAGGCGTCAAAGGTATCACCCTCATCACGGCCGGATTCGGCGAAGCCACCGAGACCGGCAGGCAAAGGGAAGTGGAGTTGGTGCGCCTGGCCCGGTCCTACGGTATGCGCCTCCTGGGTCCGAATGTGAGCGGCACATTCAATCTCCATGCGGAATTCAACGGCTCCGCTGCACCGGAACGGCATCTTGTCAAGAACCGTATCGCAGCCGTCTGCCAGGGCGGTTATGCCCTGTATGATCTATTGGCTCACGGCTACGCCCGGCATATGGGGGTAGGCCTCTTTGTTCACACCGGGAACGAGGCCGATCTGACGACTACGGATTTTCTGGAACATATCGGGGCAGACCCTGAGGTCCAAGCCGTCATCATGTACCTCGAGGCGATTAAAGAGGGACGACGTTTTGTGGAAGTGACACGGAAAATAGCAAAAACTAAACCGGTCATCGTCTACAAAGCCGGGAGAACCCCGAATGCCGCCCGGGCTGCTCAGAGCCACACCGGTGCCTTGGCCGGCGCCCATCGTGTTTATGAGGGGGTCCTGGCCCAGACCAATGTGATCTCGTCCCCTACCATGGAACTCCTGCTCTCATTAGGACAGGCCATGGTGGAACGACCGCCCATGAATGGGAACCGCGTGGCCATCATGACCATGGGCGGGTCCTGGGGTGTGGCCTTGTCCGATGCCCTGGAGGCCGAAGGACTTTATGTGCCGGAATTGAGTGCCGGGCTGCAATCCAGACTGAGGGAACTGGGGATGCCCATCCGGGCCTCGGTGAGAAACCCGGTCGATATCGGGGCCTCCGGACTCTTTTTTGATAAAGATATCCTGACGGCCTTCGGTCAGGCGATCCTGACTTCCGGTGAAGTCGATGCCTTGATCCTCCATGGACTGGGGCGACCGGGTATGCTGAACGACCGTGCACCGGAACGGCTTCGGATCTTTTTGGAAATCAACAAAGAAATCATAAGCCTCTATACGGCTATGGAAAAGACGTTCAATATCCCCATCCTGATCGGCAGTATTTATTCCCCGTGGGAAAGTCAGGTCATTCATGACCTGAATGAAGAAGGCATCCACATCTATGACCGGCTGGATGAAATCGCCCAAATCCTTTCAAGGATGTATCGTTACCGGCGCCGGATCGTTGGCTGATTTACAAAGTGGTTTATAAGAAACTGCGTCGGCAAGAAGAACGAGGTGATAAATGGTCCCAATAGGTTTCCGATCCTATGTCTTTTTCATTCCTTCCAGCCGTGTTCGCCGATCAGGCTGACGAACCGGACGCCACCCAGATCTTCTTCCTCAAACCCTGTTTCCCTTTTGGTGATTTTCTTTAATGTCTGGGAGTAGCGGTCCCCAACCGGGATGATCATGCGACCATTCAGGGCCAATTGTTCCAGAAGCGGCGAAGGAATTTCCGGCGAGGCGGCCGTAACCATGATGGCATCAAAGGGACTTTCTGCCGGCCAGCCCTGGGTGCCGTCATAGACCTTGAGGATAACATTAAAATAGTTCAACTGATCGAGTATCTTACGGGCCTTTTGATACAGGGAGCGGATTCTTTCAATGGAATAGACCTTTTGGGAAAGTTCAGCCAGAATGGCGGTTTGATAACCCGAACCGGTCCCTATCTCCAGGACCTTTTCCTGTCCCTTAAGCTCCAGGAACTGGGTCATGAGGGCTACGATATAAGGCTGAGAAATGGTCTGCCGGTCGCCGATAGGTACCGGGTAATCATTATAGGCCTCGCCCCAAAGGGCTTC
>JACRBX010000266.1 GCA_016219225.1 Deltaproteobacteria bacterium | reverse complement strand
TTTATTATGTTGGTGCCGATCATGGCTCTGTCCGGGAGTCTGGCCGGGAAAAAACTCGTTCCTTCTTCCGGGGGAAGCTTCCCCGTCTGGGGTTTAACCTTTACCCTCGTCCTGGTGGGAACGGTCGTTATCGTCGGGGCCTTGACCTTTCTTCCGGCCCTGGCCATGGGTCCTGTCGTCGAACACTTTTTGATTACCGGATCAAAAATTATCTTTTAGGTCGAAAATACAGTTTCAAGTTTCAAGATGCAAGTTTCAAGCAGAAAAACTCTGGTCTTTGAACCTATTTTCATGCTTCACGGTTAAAGGGATAAAAATCATGGCGGCTAAAACGCATTCCCTATTTGAACGGGCTATCATCGGACAGGCAATAATCGATTCGTTTAAAAAGCTCAATCCCCGAGCTTTGTTAAAAAATCCGGTTATTTTTGTAACCGAGGTGGGGGCGGCTTTGACCACCTTCGGCCTTTTTTTCAAATTTGGAAACGATTCCTTCGGGTTTATCCTGCAAGTCACCCTCTGGCTCTGGTTTACCGTGCTCTTCGCCAATTTCGCCGAGGCCATGGCCGAAGGCCGGGGCAAGGCCCAGGCCAATGCCCTTCGTAAAACCCGAACCCAGACCCTGGCCAATCGGTTGAAATCCGATGGTTCGGTAGAGCGGATCGAAGCCGACCGCTTGCGAAAGGACGACCTGGTTCTGGTGTCGGCCGGGGAGATCATCCCATCGGACGGTGAAATCATTGAAGGGGTGGCAACGGTGGATGAATCGGCCATTACCGGCGAGTCGGCCCCGGTCATCCGGGAGGCCGGGGGCGATCGTAGCGCCGTCACCGGCGGTACCCGGGTTCTATCGGATCAGATCAAGGTCATGGTGACCGCCGATCCTGGGAAGAGTTTTCTGGACCGGATGATCCAGCTCGTTGAAGGGGCCCAGCGTCAAAAAACCCCGAACGAGATCGCCCTGACGATCCTCCTTTCCGCCCTGACTATCATCTTTTTGATGGTCTGCATCACCCTGAAGCCTTTCGGTCTTTATTCGGGTGTGGCCTTCTCCCTCACCGTCCTGGTCGCCCTCCTGGTCTGCCTGATCCCCACCACTATCGGCGGTTTACTCAGCGCCATCGGGATTGCCGGGATCGACCGGATGGTTCAAAAAAATGTCCTGGCCATGAGCGGCCGGGCCGTAGAAGCCGCCGGGGATATCGACGTGCTGCTCTTGGATAAAACAGGGACCATCACTTTGGGAGACCGCCAGGCCAGTGCCTTTCTTCCCGCCCCCGGGGTCCGGGTGGAAGAATTGGCCGATGCGGCCCAATTGGCCTCTCTGGCCGACGAAACGCCCGAAGGCCGGAGCATCGTCGTCCTGGCTAAACACTACGGTTTAAGGGGACGTTCCATTTCGGAAATGTCCAAAGCCCGGTTTATCACCTTTTCAGCTCAGACCAGGATGAGCGGCGTGGATGTGGACGGCCGGCAGATCCGAAAGGGGGCCGTAGACGCCATCAAGACCTTCACGGAGACTGAGCTTCCCTTGGAGGTTCAAGAGGCCGTGGATTCCATTTCCCTCTCCGGCGGAACGCCCCTTCTGGTCGTAGACCAAGAAAAGGTCCTGGGGGCCATCCACTTGAAGGATATTGTCAAGGGCGGACTGAAAGATCGTTTTGAACGATTTCGGGCCATGGGGATCAAAACCGTCATGGTCACCGGGGACAACCGCCTGACGGCTGCGGCCATTGCCCGGGAGGCGGGTGTGGATGATTTTATCGCTGAGGCCAGGCCGGAGGACAAACTGGCCCTGATCCGTAAGGAACAGGCCGCCGGTCATTTAGTGGCCATGACCGGTGACGGCACCAATGATGCGCCGGCCCTGGCCCAGGCCGACGTCGGTGTGGCCATGAACACAGGAACCCAGGCGGCCAAGGAGGCCGGCAATATGGTGGACCTGGATTCCAACCCGACGAAATTGATCGAGGTCGTTGAAATAGGCAAACAGATGCTGATCACCCGGGGGGCCTTAACCACTTTCAGTATCGCCAATGATGTGGCCAAATACTTTGCCATCATCCCGGCCATGCTGATGAGTGTCTTTCCGGTTATTGCTCCCCTTAACATCATGGGGCTTCAGTCCCCCCAAAGCGCCATTCTGAGCGCCGTTATTTTCAATGCCTTGATCATCATGGCCCTGATCCCCTTGGCTTTGCGGGGAGTACGTTTTCGCCCCTTGGGAGCAGCCGCACTTCTCAAGCGCAACCTGTTAATCTATGGTCTCGGCGGTCTTATTGCACCGTTCCCGGGTATTAAACTGATCGATTGGATCATAAACGCTATGCATATTGTGTGATCACACACAATAAGGATCAAGGTACAAGGTCTAAGGTTCAAGGAAAAATAGTATACCCTCAACCGTGCATCTTTTACCGTGTCCCTTGAACCTTGAACCTTGCAACTCTGAGAGGCTTGAAACCATGAAAGACATTATTGCCGAACTTCGTATCGCTTTAATATCCACCCTCTCCCTGGCAGTGATCCTTTGTGGCTTTTATCCCCTTTTAGTCTGGGTCCTTGCTCAGGGTTTATTCCCGGATAAGGCCAATGGTTCATTAGTCAGGGAAAAGCAGATGATCAGGGGATCGCGTCTTATCGCCCAGGGGTTTAGCCATCCCAAATACTTTCATCCCCGTCCTTCAGCCGCCGGGCAGGGCTATGACGGCCTCAGTTCCGGCGGCAGCAACCTTGGACCTCTTTCCAGGAAACTGAACGATGCCCTCAAAGAACGCCTGGCCAGATACCGTGCTGAAAACAAACTTTCTCCGGATATTTTGGTTCCGGCAGATGCCGTAACCGCCTCGGGAAGCGGCCTGGACCCGCACATCAGTCTGAAAAATGCCTTACTCCAGGCGCACCGTGTGGCTGCAGCACGGGGGTAGGAGATAAAACCGTTCTGAAGCAGATTGAACATTACACCGAGGGCCGTGACTTGGGAATCTTCGGTGAACCCAGGATCAATGTCCTGAGGTTGAATCTGGCCCTGGATAGGATTGCCGAATGAAGGTACAAGGTGCAGGGTTCAAGGTAAAGTTCGGAGTTTAGAGTTCGGAGTAAACCATCTTCATATTTCGTGGGGCCCATTTGGGGCATGAGGCGCTTATAAGAACCTTACACCTTATTCCTTGAACCTTTGACCTTTGACCTTTGACCCAAAGGCTTTTTTATGAACGAAAACAGAGCCAATGCTTTTCTGAGAATGATCCGTCACGCCCAGCGGGGACGGTTGAAGGTCTATCTCGGCTATTGCCCGGGAGTAGGCAAGACCTATCAGATGCTCCAGGAAGGTCACCGGCTTAATATCGATGGGATCGACGTCGTTATCGGGCTGGTTGAAACCCACGGCCGGGCCGATATCGCCAAACTGGCTGAAGGGCTGGAGGTCATCCCCCGGCGCCGGCAGGAATACCGCGGTGTTCCGGTGGAAGAGATGGATGTGGAGGCCATCCTGAAGCGCAAACCCCAGGTAGCCCTTATCGACGAACTGGCCCATACCAACGTCCCCGGTAGCCCGAACCAAAAACGCTATCAGGATGTTCAGGACATTCTGGCCGCCGGCATCCATGTCATCACCACTTTGAACCTTCAACATCTGGAAAGCCTCTACAACATGGTCGAAAAGGCCGTAGGGGTCAAGGTCCGGGAGCGTCTTCCCGATTCGGTACTGGCCGAAGCCGACCAGATCGTGGACGTGGATTTATCCACCGAGGACTTACAAAAAAGATTGGAAGAAGGTAAAATCTATCCCCGAGAGCGTATCCAGACGGCGCTTTCTAATTTTTTCAGGACTTCCAATCTGGAAAAGCTGCGGGAGTTAACCCTTCGTGAACTCGCCTCCCAGATCGATTTGAGAAGGCGGGAGACGGAGGATAAAGAAAGTGAAATCACCCCGGACCAGGTGATGGTCTGCCTGAGTTCGCGGGGCCCTAATAGCGACAAGTTACTGCGTTATGCCTCGCGCTTAGCAGGAAAACTGAGCCGAAACTGGTATGCCGTCTATGTTCAAACCCCTTCCGAGGAGGCCACGATCATCGATGCCCGCACCCAGCGCCAACTCTCCGACACCTTGACTCTGGCCAAGCAATTAGGGGCCCTGGTGTTTACCTATAAGGGGGAAGATATCGTCGATACCATCCTCCGCTTTGCCAGGGAATACCGGGTGGGGCATATCATTATCGGGAGACCGGGGACTAAACCTTTCTTTAAAAAATTCAGAAAGAATAAAGATATTGCCGGCGATCTGATCAAAAAAGGCCTGGGGATCACGGTGATCGTTTTGGATACCCGCGAAGAAGAACCGGGGACGACCGTAGGCCGGGAAGAGGTTCCAGAAACACCTCCCCCGGTCTCCACCCCTTCAGAGCCCAAACCCCTTTCGCAAGATCAATTGATGTTGAGTCAACTGCTCACTCCTCAACGGATTATCATCTGGGACCAGCCGGCCATCAAGGAGGTGATTCTTAGAAAATTGGTGGAAGCCGTGGCGAAATCCGACCGGATAGGCAATCCGGAGACCTTATTAAAAGAAGTCCTCATGCGCGAAGAACAGGGGTCGACCTTTTTCAACGAAGGGGTGGCCTTCCCACATGCCCGGATCAGTGACCTGACGGCCCCCAGAGTTGCGTTAGGATTAACCCGGCAAGGGGTATCCGATGTCCTTACCGAGAAACCGATTGAGATCGTTTTTCTAATCCTTTCGCCGGCCGAAACACCGGATATCCAGGTCAAGGTATTGGGTCTAACCAGCCGGGCGGCCCAAAACAGACAACTCCTGAAAGCCCTTAAATCAACCCAAAATCCGGAAGAGGTCTTAGCCGCCATTCGCAGTTGGGAAGTGCCTTAAAATTTTTCTGCATTATCTGTCATCCCTAACACTATCTAAAGAGATCCGAATGGGAGCCGGTCCGTTCAAAGATAACCTGATTGTTATCGATTTTGTAGATCAGAAGCCAGTCCGCTTCAATATGGCATTCTCGCCTTCCTTGCCAGTTGCCAATCAGTCGGTGGTCCTTGTGAATGGGGTCAATTGGTTCCACAGCAACAAGGGAATGCATAATAAGTTTGAGCTTGTCTATTTTTTTCCCCTGTCTTTTCATGCGCTTGAGGTCTTTTTCGAACTGCCGCGTAAAAACAGGTGTAACCATCAGATGCCCAGCTTTTCAAACATATCCTCGATATTTTTACAGACCACCAGGTTTCGGCCGGCATCGGTATCCTCAAAGGTCTTGGACGTCGTTCCGGTCGGGAAGGCAATCTCGAAGGGAAGCCCCCGGCGGAGTTCCACCTGCCGGTAGAACAGGGTAATAGCCTGGGTAGGATTCAAACCCAACTGACGAAAAACCTGTTCGGCCTTTTCTTTTAAATCCGGCTTTATCCGTGCCCTTACAGTAGATGTCTTTGTCATAGTTTACCTCCGGTTGGAATAAATGTAGCACAATTGAGGAACAATGGCAAGCCGAATTTAATTCTGCCATGGAAAGGAATGGAATGGATCAGGAAGGAGAGCATCCTTTGAAAATATTTTCATCCTTCGTGGCGCCCTCTGGGGCATGAGGGCTTAATAAGAAAAACAAAGGCCGCTAAGAGAGAATGAAGGGAGACCAGGGTATACCCCGTCGGCAAATCCAGTTTATAGGAAATAATCACACCAAGCAGGTTAACCAACGTTCCGTAGATCCAGGCAAATATGAGGTTAAGACGGCTGACCATCATCAAAGAGACCAGGGCCGGAGCCACCAGGAGAGAGAAAACCACCAAGACACCGGCCAGTTTTACCGAACTGGTTACCGTCACGGCAAAGAGCAAGAAAAAGCTGATATCTTTAAGCCGGTTCTTAAAAAATTTTCCGGTCAGATAAAGGCAGATCCCTATTAAAAAGTAGATCCCCGTGGTGGAGTAGATATCTTGCAGGGAAACGAAAAGCAAATCGTTTGCCAGAAGTCGTTGAAAATCTTCCGTCCCATGAGGGGACTTTGAAAGGATCAAAAACACGGTGGCAATTCCAAAGGCATAGATCAGGCCGATAAAGGCCTCGGACAGTTTTTCGACCTTTGAAGCCACGGCAATCACATAAGCCCCCAAAAAGGCCAAGAGCAGGGAGGTGGGATACAGATATTCCCCTTCAAAAAAGAATAAAGAAATGGCGGCCCCCAGGGCCGCCATTTGACCAATAGCCAGATCGGTAAAAATGATCCCTCGTTTTAAGATCTCCATCCCGAAAAAAGAATGGATCCCCACCAGGACCACCGAAAGAAGAAAAGCAGTAAAAAGGATGTCCACTATTTTGATAACCTCCGGACTATCTCCTCAAAGAGGGAGACCAGATCCCTGGCCTCCGGTACCGCCCCGATATCATGGGGAAGAAGGATATTTTTTGCCCCGGTCTTTTCAGCCACGAACCGGGCGCTTCTTTTTTCATGATAGACATCTTGCAGGATAAAATTCACCTGATGGGCTTTGGCCGCTTCTATAAGTTCCTCGATATACCTGGCCGTGGGTGGAATCCCCGGTTTGGGCTCGACAGTCCCTGCTATGGATAGCCCATAAGCAGAGAGAAAATAGTTAAAGAGCTGGTGATATTGAATAACCTTTTCCCCTTTCAGACGGGAAAGTCTATGATCCCACTCCTTCAGCTTTCCGTCCCATTGTTTCCTGAACTCGGCAAATCTTTTTTCATATTCCAGGCGGTTTTTGACGTCCAGATCGCAAAGCTTGGCTTTTATGGCCCCGGCCAGAACAGGAATATTATGGGGGTCCAGGGCGAAGTGGGGATTGCCTTCGGCATGAATATCTCCTTCAGACCGGGAAACATTGGTGGGCACTTCGATGAGATTGACCTGCTGTGAAAGATCCAAAAATCCCTTTGCTGTTTGGATCCGGGGATTGTTGGCCTGCCGGACCAGGACCGGGATAAAACCTGTTTCAAGACCAGCCCCATTGATGATGAGCAGGTCCGCCCCTCTGAGTCTGGCAATAAATGAGGGTTTGGGAACAATAAAATGGGGATCTTCCGTCCCCTTGCCTAAGACAAAGACCTCTACCTTATCCCCTCCTATTTTTTGGGTGAGGTCGCCTATATAGGGATAGGTGGTCACTACTTTTAGTTGGCCATAGGAGAGGCCGGTTAAGGATAAATTCAATATCATAACCAAAAATATGAACAATTTTTTCATCTTCATCCTCCTTAAAAAGCATGGGCGCCATGAGCCCCGATAGCCATGTTGAATTGGAGAAAAACCGAGTTAACCGGCTCCCTCATATTGTTTCCATCAAACAACGAATTATCCCGGTTGAATTGAAGTCTCAAGGTGGAGAATTCCGTGGGTCTGAATTCAAGCATGGCCGAGGTTCTATCCAGGTTTCCGGGAAGGCTTTGTTTTACGCCGCCGATAATCACGTCATTTTGATTCAAAAGATCGTACCGGGCCCCGATCCGCCACCGCTTTGCGAATCGATAGACCAGTTGGGAATAAAAACCCGATTGCTTCAGCTCCTTTCCAAAAATACTCAAAGATTGAGTGGGGTCGTCCGGTGCCGAGTCGTTCCCGACATTCAAATTCATGTGCCGGTACATCAACTCGTTTTGCCAGGACACATAGCGATAGGAATCGACAAAATACTTGGCCGTTAAATCGAGGCCGTAAATTTTGGTATCTCCAAAGGCCAATTGCGTGGTCGACCCATCTCCAAAAGCCTTGCGGGTCTGTCCCTGGGCATAGGATAAGCCGCCCAAAAGGGATAGCTTGTCTAGGTCAAAGGAAGACTTGATGAAAGCCACCCAAAGATTGGGTTGCTGGACGCTGTCTTTGGAAAAGGTCAGGTCATTTTTCTGCAGGCTGATTCCATTGGTTCCAAAACTGGCGGTATTTTCTCCTTGCAAAATTTCAGTTCCCAACAATAGATAAAATGGGGTGGGAGCAAGCCAATTGAATTGAACCCCCTTTTCGATCAACCCTTCTTCTCCGAAAAAAGCCCTGTTCACCAGAGGGGCGTCGGTAAAGTCCCAGGCATGCTCATGCTGAACATTCAATCTACCGAAAGAGGATCGGAATTTCCCCCCCTTGGCCTGAAAGCCCAGGGGAAGGGACCGGGTGGCAAAATAGGCTTCTTCCAGCTCAACGCCCTCTTCGGTAAAAGGGATGGTAGCGGTTAGATCAAAAAAAGGATCAACCGGAGAATACAGGGACAACTCTCCGACTTTGAGATTGAATCCCCTCTTTTGATCCAATTCACCGGAAGGAATTAATTCCGGGACCCTGAGATTGGTTACGGCCTCATCGTTAAGATTTCGGGCCACAAAAGAGCCGTCCACAATAAAGGAAATATCCGGAACGAATCTGCTTTGGGAAAAGGAATAGACTTCCAGGGTTTTGGGGACCTCAGAAAACTTTTTTTCAATCCGGTTCATTGGATAAGCCGCCCCAAACGTTTGGCTTTTTGTTTGTCCCACTGTTTCCTCTATCGCCGGTTGGGTCCCTTCAGGCTTGGCCGCCCTCTGAGAAAGGTTGACTCCAATTTGTTGCACCTTCAGTTCATTGATCTCCAATTGTTGCTTATCAATGGTCTTCTGTTGATTTTTAATAATCTCCTCCAAGGCCTTAAGCCTGGTTTCTATATCGGACCCATAAGATTGGGTTACCAGAATAAACGGACACAAAAGAATAAGGATCAGCATCCTTTTCATGAGCACCTCCATAAAAGATATGTAATTTAAAAAAGCTGATATCTTGAAAATACCGGATTGGGAAAGGCAGTTAAATGGAGGGGGGGGCTCGGGGAACTTTACAATCTGCAAAAAAATTGGATTTTAGAATTAGGGTTTCAGGGAAATTGTAATTTATCCCCTGGAAAAGGGTTTGAATCAAACGGGTATTATGATTAGCTAAAAAAGGCAGGTTAACCGATATACAAATAGGACAATCCGAATGGAAAGCAGAATCGTTATGGTGATGGAAGGGTAATGCCAGGCTGGAAATCAAAAAGAAAAGGATCAGACCGCAGGACCATATCCCCATAGATCGGTGAGGCTTTTGAGTATAAGGGTTTACCATCAGCATGAAGATCACGAATAAAGTGAGTGGCTTTCATCATCTACCGAAACATTAGATAATGTCAATTATATTTTGACCTGTCCCGGAACCGGGAAGCAGCCGTCCTTTCAAGCTCCATCATTTTTCCCGGGATGATTTGACAAATCGGTTGAAGTTACTTACCTTTATAGGAAAAAATTCAGCCGATTTTGGAAAGAGTATAAAAATAATGGAAAATAGCGACCAGAAAGACCTGGAAAAAACCGCCCTGTCCGTAGGGGGGATGAGTTGTGCCGCCTGTGTAGTCCGGGTGGAAAAGGCACTGGGGGGGATCGAAGGGGTGGAACAGGCGGCGGTCAACTTTGCCACGGAAAAGGCCCAGGTTCTTTACGACCCGAAGAAAGTCAATCTGGAAATATTAAAAAAGGCCATCGAAGAGGCCGGATACCAGTTCCGGGGCCTGGCCAGGGCCGAACTCCGGGACCGGGAACGGGAAGAACGCCAAAAAGAACTGGCCCTGATCAAAAAGAAATTCATCTTCAGTGTCATCAGCGGGGCCTTGATCATGGTCCTTTCCATGCCCCACTACATCCCCTACTTGCGGGAAGTGCCGCACCACATCCTTTTTTATATCCTTTTTATCCTGACCACGCCGGTCCAGTTCTGGGCCGGGAAGCAGTTTTTTACCGGGGCCTGGGGTGCGGCCCGCCACGGTAGCGCCGACATGAATACCCTGATCGCCGTGGGGACTTTATCGGCCTATATCTATTCTACCATAGCCACCTTTTTCCCTTCTCTCTTTTTAAAAAGCGGCTTGACCCCGACAGTCTATTTTGACAGTGCGGCCATGATTATTGCCCTCATCCTCTTAGGCCGGTTATTGGAAGCCCGGGCCAAGGGACAGACCTCTGAGGCCATTCGCAAACTGATGGGCCTGGCCCCGAAGACGGCCAGGGTCATTCGGGACAATCAGGAACAGGATATCCCGGTGGAAGAGGTCCGGAAAGGGGATCGTATTCTGGTCCGGCCGGGAGAGAAAATCCCGGTGGATGGTCGCATAAAGGAAGGGCGTTCGGCAGTGGATGAATCCATGCTGACCGGAGAGAGCCTGCCGGTGGACAAGAACCCGGGAGACGAGGTCATCGGAGCCACCCTGAACAAAAGCGGCAGCTTTGTTTTTGAAGCCACCCGGATCGGCGAGGAAACGGCCCTGGCCCAGATCATCCTGCTGGTGGAACAGGCCCAGGGCAGCAAGGCCCCGATCCAGCGCCTGGCCGACCAGGTGGCCGGTATTTTTGTGCCCGTGGTGATGGGGATTGCCTCCCTGACCTTTGTGATCTGGTATTTTTGGGGTCCCCCCCCTACCCTGACCTTCGCCTTACTGAATTTTGTGGCCGTGATGATCATTGCCTGCCCCTGTGCCCTGGGCCTGGCCACCCCGACAGCCATCATGGTCGGAACCGGTAAAGGGGCGGAAAACGGTATCCTGATCAAGGGCGGGGAAAGTCTGGAATCGGTCCATCAACTGACCACCATTGTCTTTGACAAGACCGGCACCCTGACCAAAGGCCAATTAGCCGTGACCGATATTATTCCCTGGGAGGGATTCGATACCAGGGAACTGCTGATTTTAGCCGCCTCGGTGGAACGGAATTCGGAACATCCTTTGGGAGAAGCCATAGTCCGCAAGGCGAAAGAGGAAAACCTTCCACTATCAGCGATAGAGCACTTTCAGGCCTTAAGCGGACAGGGGGTCATGGCCGAGGAAGCAGGCCAGGAAATCCTGATCGGCAATAAACGCTTGATGGACTCCAGGGGACTGGATTTGACAGGCGTCATCGAGCAGGCCCAGGCCGTAGCCGATCAGGGGAAAACCCTGATGTACGTTGCCCGCAGCGGAAAGATCGTCGGTTTGCTGGCCCTGGCCGATACCCTGAAAGAACACTCCCAGGAGGCGGTGGCCGAACTCAGACGAATGGGTTTGGAAGTGGTTATGCTGACCGGAGACAATCAACAGACCGCCCAGGCCATCGGCCGGCAACTCCATCTTGACCGCGTCCTGGCCGAAGTCCTGCCACAGGACAAGACCGAACAGATCAAGAAACTGCAAAAAGAAGGCAAAAAGGTGGCCATGGTCGGCGACGGCATCAACGATGCCCCGGCCCTGGCCCAGGCCAACGTCGGGATCGCCATCGGCACCGGTACGGATGTGGCCATGGAGGCCTCGGATATTACCCTGATCCGCGATGACCTCCGGGTCATCATCACGGCCATAAAGCTTTCCCAAAAAACCATCCGGACCATCCGGCAAAATCTCTTCTGGGCTTTTTTTTACAATGTCCTGGGCATCCCCATCGCCGCCGGTATCCTCTATCCCTTCTGGGGAATCTTACTGAACCCCATCCTGGCCTCGGCCGCCATGGCCTTCAGCTCGGTCTCGGTGGTCAGCAATTCATTGAGACTAAGACGGTTTAAAATTTAAACCAGTACCCCAAGTCTTCCCCCTAGGCTACAGCCGTTAATTTCATCTTAGGCCCTCATGCCCGCCGGGGCTGGCACCACAAGGCATGAAAAATGTTAATATTATTTGACAGAGTTAAATAAATTTATTACCCTAATAAGTATCTGGCAAATTGTTTATGGCAAGGAGAAAAAGATGGACCAGTCCTTTCAAATGGCTATTCCACCCCGGCTTCACCAGCAGATTCGATTCCTGGTTGAAGAGGGATGGTATCGGGATGAAAATGAACTTTTACTGGAAGCCCTGCGTCGATTTCTGGATAGCCACCGGCCTGAAATAATGGATAAATTTATCCGGAATGATGTAGAATGGGGCCTTCATGGTCAGGAATGACCCTCCTCCTTTAATCGCTGTTTGTGATGCCGGACCACTTATTCACCTCGATGAACTGGGAAGTCTCTCCTTACTCTCTGACTTTCAGATTTGGGTTCCAAAAGGAGTTTGGGATGAAGTTCAACTTCACCGTCCTGCCGTTTTTGAGCAGGCCCAAATCGCTCTTATTTTAAAAAATATTTCTTCAGAAAACGACAATCCGATCTTAAGAACAATTACCTCAACTCTTAATCTTGACCATGGAGAGAGAGAAGCTCTTTCCCTAATGACGCTGATCTCGAAGGGAATGTTCTTCACCGATGATGCTGCCGCCAGATTGGCCGCGCAACAACTCGGGCACCAAGTTCATGGCACCATTGGAATCCTTATTCGAGCTATCCGGCAGGAAGCGCTTACCCCCGCGGCGGTTATTGATCGGATAAAAAGTATCCCTGGCCGCTCTACCCTTTATATTCGTTCCTCCCTACTTAAAGAAATTATCGATCTGTTGGAAAAAGAATTTATATTTAAATAATCTTTTCGGATTCAGTTGTCACATCCCCTCCCATCTTCTAAACCATCCAACTTCTCATCTTCCCAACTTCCCTCCTCCCTCATTCCAACACGAATCCCTTCTCCCTGAAAAGCTTCAAACAAATCTCCACCACCTCCGTATCATAGAGGATGCCTTTTTTTGTTTCAATTTCTTCCAAGGCTTTTTCAATCCCAAGGGCCGGACGGTAAGGGCGATGGGAGGCAATGGCTTCCACCACGTCGGCCACGGCCAGGATGCGGGACTCCAAAAGAATTTCTTCCCCTGTAAGCCCTTGCGGATAGCCGGAACCATTCAGCCTTTCGTGATGTTCCAGGACCATGCGGGCAATGGGCCAGGGAAACTCAATGTCTTTTAAAATGTCATAAGCGATCCGGGAGTGGTTTTCCACCAAACCCCGTTCAACTTGGGTTAATGCCCTGGGCACACTCAAAATTTCAGCCGGCACGGATATCTTTCCCAGATCATGGATCACGGCCGCCAAACGGATACCGTCAATCTGCTCTGCGGGAAGCCCCATTTCGGTGGCCATGGCCTGGCTAAGATCGGACACCCGCCGCTGATGACCGGCAGTGTACGGATCTCTGGATTCCGAAGCCATCACCAGAGTGTTGATGGTCCCCTCCAGGGCCTTCCGAAGCCTTTGAAAACTGAGTTCAACGGATTTTTCGGCTTCTTTGCGCTGGGTAATATCCCGGATCAAACCGGTAACGAATATTTCATTTTCATCCGACCATTTAGCCAGAGAAAGCTCCAAGGGGAATTCCGATCCATCTTTTTTTAATCCCACCAGTTCAACGGTCTTCCCGATTATTCGAGCTTCCCCGCCGGCCTGGAGTCGTTTCAGCCCTTGAAGATGGGCCTGGTGGTACCGTTCCGGGATGATCAGGGTTATATTTTTCCCCAGGACTTCCCGGACTTCATAGCCGAACAACCCAACCGCCGCCTGATTCCAGAAAACGATCTCTCCGGACAAAGTGCTGGAAATCATGGCGTCGTTCGCCGATTGGGCCACGGAATAAAATTTGGCCTCCGACTCCATCCGGGTCCGATCTTTTTCCAAATCCACAATATTTTTCTGGGCCTCGGCCAATTGCTTTTCAACCCTTCCAAGAAAAGAATGGAATAGAATAAATAACATTCCACCTAAAACCAGGGAAAAGAGGCTGGTGATTTTCAGACTGGTATAAAGATCGGTAATCTGCCGGGTCACGTCGATCATAACCATTATGTCGCCCACACTGGCCCCTTTGACATCTTTGATCTCCAGAAAACGACCTTGATAACGGCGGTCCTTCAGAGAAGCTTTCAGATCCGTAACCCTGTGCTTATGGGCTTTTTCATTTAAAAATGGAGCCAATCCATCCGGAATTTCTTTTAAGGTCTGGTTCACCAGGACCACCGAGGGAAACCGGTCCCAGTCTGCCGGGCGGCCCAGCATCTTCATACCCGCTTCCCAGTCCGAACGATTCAAAAACTCTTTGTGGATCGAAACGATCAGATCTACATCGAGGTTTTTTTTCAATTTGGCCGTAATGTGATCAATCTCCTCTCCCAGTTCCAGGAATCCGATCCTTTGATCCTTTTCAAACACCGGGGCCACAACCCGTAAAGTCAAGGTCTTCATGGGACCCAACTCCAGGCCGTAAACTATTTCACCGGTCTTTTCGGCCCGCAGGGTCGTAAAGCGGTCAATTCGATCCCCGTAAAGGTCGGGTTGATGGACCCGGAGAAGATTGATTCGGCGTTCATCGTTGAAATAGAAATGGGTGATTGGATGTTCGGCGGCCAACCGTTTAAACAACAGAAAACTTTGGTCATACAAGGCCTTTTGATCCTTAGCCTTTAAAGCCCGCCGAAGGGCCTTATCATTTATGAGGATTTCCAACATGCCGCTGATTAAATGGGCATCATTTTCCAGTTGGGAATGAAAAAAGCGCTCTGAGGCCTCCAGTCTGCTTTCCACCCTTTGTTCGATATTCTCCCGTTGTATCCAAAAAAGGCTGATAAAAAAGACAACCAGCAAAAAGAACAGGCCCAGGGTTAAGGGAATGAGCACCTGAATTTTTAAAGAGTTTTTTGTCATCTTATCTTCATTAACCATCCTTGTCCAAGAGAAGGCTTAAGATGGCATTCCAGAATGGGTTAGCTTTTTTTTCCTCTGTTTCTCTTCATACATCATATTGTCGGCCTGGACCAGCAGGGTTTCGATAAAAACCGGGGCTTCGGGATCGTAACCCACCGCCCCCATGCTTAAGGACAATTTAAAGGCCCGGTTTGAGTTTTGATTGTAAAGATCAAGATTCTTGCGCAACCTTTTCATAAGGACATTCGAACCGGCTTCCGATGCCCCTTCCACGGCCAGGATCACAAACTCATCCCCTCCTATACGGGCCAGGATATCCGGATCGCGAAAGGTTTCTTTTAAGATCCGGGCGGTTTCGATCAAAGCCTGATCCCCTTCCAGATGTCCCAGGGTGTCATTGATGGCCTTCAGATCATCCAGATCGATGAAAAGCAGATAGGTCCCCCGCCTCAAGCGACTGGCCATCTTTAATTCCTGCTCGGCCAGGGTTAAAAAACCCCGCCGGTTGTAAAGTCCGGTCAGATCATCCATAAGAGACATGGTTTTTAAGGCCTCTTCAACCTGTTTGTGCTGGGTAATATCCCTTACGATGGCCTGAATAAACAACTCCCCTTCTATTTCGATTCGGTTCAGGCTCACTTCGGCATCAAAAGGGGTTCCATCCAAACGGAGATGCTTCCATTCAAATAACTGAGGCTCCCCTTCTAAGGCCGCCCGGATTTTTTCCAGGGCTTTTTCATTCGAATCCCGACCATCCGGTTGTCTGGGCGGAGAGAAATCAAAGGGTCTTTTCGCAATTATCTGCTCCCGGGCACATCCGAAAATTTTTAAGGTATGGGAATTACAATCAAGAAATTGTCCCTCATGGATCAAAAAAATGGCCGACTGGGCGGCCTCAAAAAGGGTCCGATATTTGGCTTCGCTCTCCTTTAAGGCATTCTCGGCCCACTTGCGCTCACTCACATCTCGGGCAATGCCCTTGAACCCGACCGGGTCGCCGACCGAATCCCTCTGTATAGATATAGAAACCTCCACATATCTTTTCGTCCCGTCTTTTCTGAGCACTTCCCAACCATAAGCCTTGGTGGATTCACCGGTCCGGAAAACCTGGTTAAAGATTTCATAAACCTTGCGGGCTTCTTCGGGATCGACGAATTCCTTATGATTGATGCCCATCAGTTCCTCTTGATTAAATCCCAGGATATTGCAGAAGGCTTGATTAAAAAAGACGAAATTCCCCTTCAGATCGGTTTCATAATAGCCTTCCTGAATGTTTTCCAGGATACTCCGGTATTTCTCCTCGGATTCCTTTAAGGCGGCTTCGACCTGTTTCTGTCTGGTGATATCCCGGAGAATTCCTCGAAAACCGATCTTCTGATTATTGGAATCCAGGATCAGGGAGACCGAGGTTTCCACAACAAATTTTAAGCCTTTCCTGTCGATCACCTCCCATTCGAACCCTTTATGGGGCAAACCGGTTCGATAAACCTGATTAAAAATTTCCATTACCTTCCTGGCATTTTCCGGGTTCGTATACTCCTTATAATTCATACCCGCCAGTTCTTCGGGAGAATAACCGAACAGGCGGGCATCAGCTTGATTGCAAAAGATCATGTTGCCGTCCAGATCGACCTCAAAATATCCGTCTTCCATGTTGTCCAGTATGGACCGGTATCGCTCTTCGGATTGACGCAGGGCTTCTTCTGAACATTTTTTTTCTTCTTTATTTTCATCCATTTTTCAACAAGGCCTTTCATAATGGAAGAAGAAAGACGAATGGTTTTAAAAATAAAAATAACTTCTTTCCCGAAGATCATCTATTCCAATATAAATCTCTTTTCCTTAAATAGCTTCAGACAGGCCTCCACCACCTCGGGATCATAAAGAATCCCCTTGTTTTTAGAGATTTCATCCAGGGCCACCTCTATCCCGTAAGCCGCGCGATATGGCCGGTGGGAGGCGATGGCCTCGACCACATCGGCCACCATTAACACCTTGGCTTCCAGGAGGATTTCCCGGTCTTTAAGACCAAGAGGGTATCCTGAGCCGTTTATCCTCTCATGATGTTGGGAAACAATCCGGGCAACCGGCCAGGGGAATTCGATATCTTTTAAGATTTCATAACTGGTTTGCGGGTGAACCTTGATCAGGCTGAATTCCAACTGGGAAAGTTTGGTAGGTTTACTCAAAATCTCGGCAGGTAACGATATCTTTCCTAAATCATGTACCGTCCCGGCCATACGGATGGCCTCAATCTGATCCTTGGACAGTCCCATTTCCTGACCGATGGAACGGGCCAGATCGGCGACCCGGCGTTGATGACCGGCGGTGTAAGGATCACGGGTTTCCACGGTCAGGGCCATAGCCTGAATGATCCCACCCATAGCTTTATGTAATTTTTCAATGCTTTGCTTGAGTTCCTCCTCCTTCTTTTTGCGCTCGGTGATGTCGCTCAAGGCCCCCACCCATTTATAAGGTCTCCCTTTTTCATTCCTTAAACAAATCCCGGAGCTTCTCAAATAAATAATTTTTCCTCCCTTGCCGATGATCCGGTATTCTTCCAGAAAGGGCTCCTGTTTGTCCAAATGCCGTTGGGTAGCCGCTACAAGACGATCGTGGTCTTCAGGATGAACCATCTTTTCATAGACGGTAACGGTTTGAGGGATTTCATCTAAAAGTTCCTTGAGTTTCTCAACAGCCCTGCCAAACCAGTCCATTTGGCCTGATTTAAGATTCCATTCAAAAATAAAATCATTTGTGCTTTCGGCAACAATACGAAACCGTTCTTCGCTATCGGTTAAAGCCTTTTGGGTCCTTCTGAGTTCGGTAATATCACGGGCGATGCCCCTGAACCCTATGGGCTTACCGGATAGATCTCTTATCAAAGAAACCGAGGTCTCCAATTCTTTTCTTTCCCCGTTTTTGGTTATAATTTCAAAGGGGGTGCCTTTGGAAGGTTGCCCGGTAAGATACACCTGGTTAAAATTGCGATACAATTTCCGGGCGTTTTCCTCATCGGTATATTGTTGATTGTTCATACCCATCAGCTCTTCCCTGGAATATCCATGGATCCGGGTCAAGGCATCATTGAAAAAGGTGAATTTGCCGGACAGATCCACCTCGTAATACCCATCTTCAATCGTTTCAAGAATGGTGCGATATTTTCCCTCGCTTTTCCGCAGAGCATCTTCGGCTCTCTTACGCTCCGTAATATCGATTCCCATACCGATAAGGCAGGTTTTTCCTTCGATGGTAATCTTCCGGCCGGTAAAATAATAAGGGGTCCCCTTGCCACCCTTGACGATAAGGTCGGCCTCGGCCTCTGAAGACCCGGTGAGAAAAACTTTTTGGATTCTCTCCTGAATCAAAGCCTTATCAGGGCCGACAAACAGGTCGAGTGGACTCATCCGTTCGATCTCCTCAGCAGAATTCCCGGAGACTTGTTCAAAGTTTTTATTCCAGCGCAAAAACTTTCCGAATTGATCGAAAAGATAAAAAATGCCCGGCAGGCTGTTCAACATTTCATTGGAAAAATCCCGTTCACGTAAAATATCATCCTTCGACTGGCGCAATTCGGCCGTTTGTATCGTCACCTGTTCTTCGAGTCCGGCCCGCAACCGATGCAATTCCAAATGGGTTCGCACCCGGGCCAGGAGTTCATCCCGTTGGAAGGGCTTGGAAATAAAATCGACTGCGCCGAGTCCGAAACCTTTCACCTTTTCCTCAAGGGCTGTCATGCCGCTGATGAATATTACCGGGATTTCCCGGCTTTCTTTCTGCGCCTTGAGCCTTCGGCAGACTTCGAACCCATCCATGCCCGGCATATCGATATCCAGCAAAATCAGATTGGGCGGTTCGGATACGACAGAACGCAGCGCCAGTTCACCGGTATCGGCGGAGCGCACCTGGAGGCCTTCAGCCGACAGGATATCCGTAAGCAGGTCCAGTACTACTGAAACGTCGTCGACGATCAGTATCTTATCTTGCGCGGTCATAGTTAGCACCTTTGCCAATCTTTTTCTTCTTAGCCATGTTTATCAGTGAAATCCGTGCCAATAAAATAAAATTAAAAAAAATTTCGAACTTTTAATTCAGCGTAAACCCTTTCTCTGTAAAGAGCCGCAAGCAGGCATCCACAACTTCCTGGTCATACAACACCCCTTTGTTCTTCACTATTTCCTCCAAGGCTTTTTCAATCCCAAACCCCGGCCGATACGGCCGATGGGTAGCGATAGCCTCAACCACATCGGCAACAGCCAGGATTCGGGACTCCAAAAGAATTTCTTCCCCTTTAAGTCCTTGCGGATAGCCGGAACCATTCATCCTTTCATGATGTTCCAGGACCATCCGGGCAATGGGCCAGGGAAATTCGATCTCCTTTAAGATGTCATAACCGGTCTGGGGATGAATTTTAATCAAACTGTACTCCAGGT